>NZ_JBIQOC010000086.1:0-18843 GCF_044130295.1 Acinetobacter uliginosus
TTGAAAGGAAACTTTTAAGGTCACTCTTTGTGCCTGATAAAAAATGGCGAAAACAAGAAGAACCTCAATTGAGGTTCTTCTTGTGATATTTGTGGGACAGCAGTGGGAGTTCCCCTCCTTTATTAAAGGAGGGGTTAGGGGAGGATTCAAAAATTACCGCTGCTTCCTTTTTCGGTATTCCACTGGCGTTTCATTGGTCCAGCGTTTAAAGGCCCGATAAAAAGTGCTCGGCTCGGAAAATCCGGTCAGATACACAATCCGTTCCACGCTTTCTGCCGTATTGGCCAAAAGCTTTTTCGCCAATCGACAGCGATAATCCGAAAGAATTTGCTGGAAACTGGTATTGGCTTCACTCAGCTGCGTTCGTAAACGGCGCGGCGTGATATTTAGATGTGTGGCTACGGTTTCCAAAGTGGTTTCGCCACTTTCTAAAGTCGAACCAATCGCGCGGCGCACTTCACCGACCAGATCATAACGTGCCAACTCCTGCAGCTTTTCAATCGCCAGTTGCTCATGTAACTGCAATAGCTCTGGCTCTGCTTGCCATAACTGGTAATCTAAAATTGCAGGATCGAAATATAAACGGGTTTCTTTTTGCCCTAAGCTGACTGGACATTCATAGACCCGGAAATATTCATCATCAGGTGCACCCTGACTGAAATTAAAATCGATATAAATCGGCTGAAAACGACCTTCGGTAATAAACTTGAAAAAACGCAATACGCCGGATAGTGCACATTCGGAAAAATGCCGATTAACGATATTTTCGCCCCAAGGTTGCTCACCATTGGTCAAATAGCAACGGTCATCTTCAATCACCAGTTTGGCATGGAAAGCATCACTAATCAGGCGCTGATAAGCCAGTGCACGTTTGAGGCCTTCACCAAAGTTTTCACTGGAAATAAACAGGTGCTCAATCACCTGCCCCCGGTATAAAGGCAGGTGTTCACCCAAATGCAAACCAATATCGGGATCTTTACTGACCTCTTCCGCAGCCACCCAAAACGCATATTGAGCACTAAGCGGGGTACGGTCATTGGTTTCGACCTGATTTAAGGCCACACCAGCTTTCATTAAAATTTCTTCAGTTGGCAAACCTGCACGACGGATGGCTTGATAACCCAATCGTAAAACAACTGATGCATCAGTTAGCTGACCCACGCAAAGACCTTCCTTGTATGTTCTTCATTTATACTTAAAAAGATTGATTTTAGATTAACTGCGATTGACCAAACTGACAACATGACAATAGGCTTTTTTACAGAAAATCTGTATACGGAGGGTTCGCTTATTTAACTGACAGATGAACGAGCAAAGCCGCATTGCGCCTTGTTTTATGCAAAAAAATTGACTATAATTTGCGCCTTTCCAATTTATTCATTCAGGTAGGCTATGGCCAATAAAGAGGAACTCATCGAGTTCGAAGGCGTTGTCACCGAGACGCTTCCTAATACTATGTTCCGTGTACGTTTAGAAAACGGTCACGAAGTGATTGCCCACATCTCTGGTAAAATGCGTAAACACTATATTCGTATTTTAACCGGCGACAGTGTGAAAGTAGAAATGACACCTTACGATTTGACCAAGGGTCGTATTACTTACCGTGCACGCTAAGTTTTAGCGAAAGCATGAAAGCCACCTTTGAGTGGCTTTTTTATTGCCTTCAGTTTTTATTATTCAATAAAATAATTTGACACGGTTTGATCATTTAACGACTATAATTTAATTAAAATTAAACAGATATGCTAAAAAAGATGAAAATAAAATATTTAACCCTATTTTCCTGCCTGATGCTCGCAGCATGTGAAACAGGTGGTTCTCATCATCTTAACCAGTCTCTACAACAATATGTTGGTCAAACTGCAGCACAAGTTCGTAGCCAGCTTGACCTGAATAAAATGGGATTTAAAACCACTCAAGAGCCCACTCAGACAGCAGAATTGCTCAGCTATACCATTGTTCGTGATATGAATATTCCAATGGGCACGCCCAATATTAGTCACAGTATTTCGATGGGTGCACCGATGCCTACCCCTTCAAATGGTGGCTACAATATCAAGATGGAATGTCAGGTAGGATTTAACCTGAAAGACGAAATAGTTCAATCCATTCGCTATACTGGTAGAGCTTGCTAATTGCCAAGAGGGTCTATATCAGATTGAATAAGGGCTTAGCATCATGGCTACACCTCTCTGTACCGTGTATCAAATCACAACAGTATTTCTGCCTGCAATTTGCTTAACTTAAACTGATTTTATTTGGTGTGAGGACAACTCATGAAATTCACACTGATTTTAGGATACTTTACGGTTTTTAGTTTACTCACTGCATGCACGACAACATCCACGACAACCGCTATGCAGCGTGATGCCTATTTACAGCAATTCATCGGGCAGACCAGTCAAAGCATTCAAGCTAAGCTGGATTTGAACAGCATAGGTTACCAGCAGGTGTTAGCGCCTGTCGCGAATGATCAGACGCTTACTTATACCGTCATTCGTCCCGTCACCATTCCGGTACCGATGGTACAGAACCCTACCGATATCGATGCAGGTCATATCCCTATACAAGTTACACCCCGAGCACAAAGCTATGATATCAACTTGCAATGTAAAATTATCTATCGCCTAGAACACAACATTGCCACATCGGTTCATTACACTGGCCATACCTGTTAAAACACTCTGAAAAGCCATAAAAAAACGCAGCTCATGGCTGCGTTTTTTCTGTCAGGCGAACTTAGTTCAATGCAGTAACCACTGCTTGACCCATTTCAACTGTACCTACCTGAGTATTGCCTTCTGACATGATATCGCCAGTACGTAAACCCTGATCCAGTACATTGCCTACCGCATCTTCAATGGCTTGCGCTGCGGCTTCTTCACGGAAGGTATAACGCAGCATCATTGCTACAGAAAGAATGGTCGCTAACGGATTGGCAATGTTTTGGCCTGCAATGTCTGGTGCTGAACCATGACATGGCTCATACATGCCTTTACCATTTTCATCCAGTGATGCAGATGGCAACATGCCAATAGAGCCTGTAAGCATCGCTGCTTCATCAGACAGGATATCACCAAACAAGTTACCGGTTACGATCACGTCAAACTGTTTAGGCGCACGTACCAATTGCATTGCTGCATTGTCGACATACATGTGCGACAGGTTAATTTCTGGATATTGTTCAGCATGTAACTGGGTTACGGTTTGCTTCCACAATTCAGTCACTTCAAGTACGTTGGCTTTATCGACTGAACAGACTTTGCCACCACGAAGTTTCGCCATTTCAAACGCCACTTTGGCAATACGTTTGATTTCTGACTCTTTATAAACGTCAGTGTTGAAGCCTTGTTTCTCACCATTTTCCAGTTCACGGATACCACGTGGCTGACCGAAGTAGATACCACCAGTGAGTTCACGCACAATCAGGATATCCAGACCAGAAACGATTTCAGGCTTTAAACTTGAAGCACCGGCAAGTTGTGGGTAAAGAATTGCAGGACGCAAGTTTGCAAATAAATTCAATTCAGAACGGATTTTCAATAAACCACGTTCAGGACGGATTGAACGTTCAATCGTATCCCATTTTGGACCACCGACAGCACCGAGCAGGATTGCATCCGCACGTTTTGCCTGTTCTGCCGTAACGGCAGGGTACGGTTCGCCATGTGCATCAATCGCTGCACCACCCAATAAACCCTGTTCCCAAGTCAAACCCAGATTGAATTTTTCATTCACGCGTGCAAGCACCTGTTCAGCTGCTTTTACGATTTCAGGACCAATACCATCACCTGGTAAAATCAAAATATGTTTTGACATGAGTGTTTCCATTTATGAAGTCGATAGATTAAATCGACGGGATTTTAAATTTTCTTTTCCACAAACTCGCCCAGACCGGTCAAGGCATTATAGGGTCTGCAGAAACGTCGGATTGTCTTGTGTTCTTGCAGGAGATCTACACATAAGGGTTCAGGTGCAGATACATTCAGCAAGCTGCCCTGCTGTTTGTTGCGTTCACGGTACATTTTAAAAATGTAACGCTGCTTCGGCTTAAACTTGTGAAAAACATGAAGGGTTTCGGCACGATCCTTGGAAATCGGATAAAAGCGGATCACCAGTTCATGTTGCCCGGGAGGGATTGAAAGATATAACGCATTCGGCTGACTTAAGGAATTCGCCTGTAAACGTAAAATACCCGATTCAACCGCAGCACTATTCACACGGCGCTGTGCTGCATCAATAATTTGAATTTTGTTTAAACGTTCAAATTCACAGTTTGCAGTACCCGCACAGTAAATTAAGGCATTTGTTTTGCTACTTTCAGTTTCTTTTACATGTTTAATTCGTACTGTATCAATACTTTGGCATGCACTTAAGGATGCGGCCATAAGACCCAGTACAGCAAGCTGACCGTAAACTTTTGTCATTGTTCGAGCCCAACCCTCACCAAATAAAGCCAACTAAATATTTTTATGGATCTGATATTAGCAAGAGTTAGGCTGCGATACTACTAGCGCTGAAAATTCAAGCAACTAACCGTGAATTTCCTGAAATACCCACGGACGTGACTGTTTGGTCTTTTCTTCATAAGCGCGAATATCATCTGCAGCTTGTAAAGTTAAGCCAATATCATCCAGACCATTTAACAGGCAGTGTTTACGGAACGGATCGACTTCAAATTTAAACGCTTGACCCGATGGTGTACGCACTTCCTGCGCTTCCAGGTCGATGGTTAACTGATAACCTTCTGTCGCAGCACATTCCTTAAATAACTGATCGACGATCTCTTCAGACAAGATCACTGGCAACATGCCGTTTTTAAAGCTGTTGTTGAAGAAAATGTCGGCATAGCTTGGTGCAATCACGGTACGGAAACCGTATTCGTTTAACGCCCATGGCGCATGCTCACGGCTAGAACCACAACCGAAGTTGGCACGAGAAATCAACACTGTCGCGCCTTGATAACGCGGTTGGTTCAAAACGAAATCAGGATTCTTTGGACGTTTTGAATTGTCCTGGCCCGGGTAGCCTTCATCCAGATAACGCAATTCATCAAATAAGTTTTCACCAAAACCGGTACGTTTGATCGATTTCAAAAACTGCTTTGGAATAATTAAATCTGTATCGACATTGGCACGGTCTAATGGTGCAACGATACCTTGTTCAACGGTATATTTTTTCATGTCATTTGCTCCTTTAGCCGAAATTAAAACGTACGTACGTCAACGAAATGACCGGCAATCGCTGCAGCAGCTGCCATCGCAGGACTCACCAAGTGCGTACGACCGCCATTGCCCTGACGACCTTCGAAGTTACGGTTAGAAGTTGAGGCACAGTGCTCGCCCGGTTGCAATTTGTCTGCATTCATCGCCAAACACATTGAACAGCCCGGTTCACGCCATTCAAAACCAGCTTCCAAGAATACTTTATCCAAGCCTTCAGCTTCAGCCTGCTGTTTTACCAAACCAGAACCCGGAACCACCATCGCCTGTTTGATTGAAGCAGCTACTTTACGGCCTTTAATCACTTCAGCGGCAGCGCGAATATCTTCAATCCGCGAGTTGGTGCAAGAACCGATAAATACGCGGTCCAACTGAATGTCTGCCAATGCCTGACCGGCATTTAAACCCATATATTGATAAGCACGGGTCCAGTCATTACGTTGCACGTCATCTTTGGCCTGTTCCAACGTTGGAACCGCTTGGGACACCGGAATCACCATTTCAGGAGAAGTTCCCCAAGACACTTGCGGTTCAATTTCTTCACCTTGCAACACCACGACGGTATCGAAATGCGCGCCCTCATCAGAGTGCAAAGTATTCCAATAGGCTACAGCAGCATCCCACTGCTCACCTTTCGGTGCATAGTTGCGGCCTTTCACGTATTCAATGGTTTTGTCATCGACAGCGACCATACCGACACGGGCACCGGCTTCAATCGCCATGTTACATACAGTCATACGGCCTTCAATCGACATGTCACGGAACACCTGACCACCGAATTCAATCGCGTGACCGGTACCGCCTGCAGTGCCGATTTTACCGATAATCGCCAAGACCACATCTTTCGGTGTAACACCCTGACCCAATTTACCGTCAACACGCACCAACATGTTCTTCATTTTCTTTTGAACCAGGCACTGGGTCGCCAATACATGTTCAACTTCTGAAGTCCCAATACCGTGCGCCAAACAGCCAAATGCACCATGAGTTGCCGTATGCGAGTCACCACACACCACAGTCATGCCCGGCAAAGTCAAACCTTGCTCAGGCCCAACCACGTGTGCGATCCCTTGGCGAATATCGTTAATATCAAATTCAACAATATTGAAAGTTTTACAGTTGTCATCCAGCGTTTGCACCTGAATACGTGAAGTATCATCTTCAATACCGGCAATACCCTGCTCACGCTCGGTTTTTGAAGTTGGCACATTATGGTCTGGCGTAGCTACATTGGCACTTAAACGCCAAGGTTGACGACCTGCAAGCTGCAAACCTTCAAAAGCTTGTGGTGAAGTTACTTCATGTAATAAATGACGGTCGATATAAAGTAAGGCTGAGCCATCATCGCGTTGTTTTACTAAATGGTCATCCCACAATTTATCATATAAAGTTTTTGCTTTTGGGGTATTGCCTGCCATGTCGACGCGCTCCATAGAACTGGGTAATGCTTTCATTAACTTCGATTATAACCACGTATTCACATAAATCTAATTTATCATTTTTATTAGTTTAAAAACTTTTTGGAATTAATTTTAACCTTATTAAAACCCTGACTTTTGGCAAAATTTTATCTCTTGGTTTTTAAACCACACGGCTATCTCCTTATGCTCAGACTTAACAAATCAGGTATATTTAAAGCGCCGTGCAAGGAATGATGCGGACTGGATTTAGCCCGACGGGTTTTCTTTCGCTACGATAAGCTGCTCAATTGCCCGGATGAGTTCTGCTTTCGCTGCACCACATTCGGCGGCAGCCTGATTTTCATCATTTTCATCATCGGCAATTTCATAGACCTGACTGCGTTTTTCCACAGCTTCCTCAAAAATATCAAGGAGGTATTTGATGTGTTTAATATCCATATGTTCACCCTGCCAGAAAAGTATCTCTAAACAAATATCTCTAGGCGATACCATTCCCCTGTTGTTGTATTGATGGTTCAGTTTAACCAGTTAAATAATTCACAAAACCGATTAAAAATATAAAAATGTTCGTTTTTACAAATTAAATAAGACTGATTATCATTTATTCATATCCCGAGGCAAAGATTGAGGAACAAACCATGGCTCATATTCAAAAATTTGTTAATAACAACCAGCGTATGTTCAAGAAAACCTTTAGCTATTACATTATGCACATCACCATTGCCATGTTGGTCGGTTATTTCGTCACAGGAAGTATCTGGATGGCAGTAACCCTCAGTTTGCTTGAGCCGACGATTCAGGCAATCGCATTCTTCTTCCATGAAAAAATCTGGGAAGCCAAGCCAGCTCAAAGACAGAATAGCAATAATAATATAGTCATCTAAACGCTGCATCGGCCCAAACTAGAGATCATGGCTTGTCCGCTTCCTCTTTATAATCACTCCATTCATATGGGGTGATTTTTTTATTTTTAGCTGTTAAGTTCACATCTGCATACATTTTTTCCGGTCTTTTTTAAGATGAAATGCCCCTTTGATATAAAAATATTTTATAATTATTTAATTTTCATATAACCAGATATCTCCTTATGAATCTTGCTGCCTTTGAAGCGTTCATTAAAGTCATGGAAACCGGTTCTATTTCTATGGCTGCCGATTTATTGTTTATTACCCAGCCTGCTGTGACCAAACGCATTCATAGCCTGGAAGAATATTTTGGCGTGAAACTGTTTGAGTCTGCCGGTCGTGGCGTTCAGGCGACGCATGCTGCACATTCTTTATTGCCGAAAGTGAAAAACTGGCTCAATGAACTGGGCGATATTCACCATACCCTCAGTCACGAACAGGAACAGGTGCAAGGCAAGCTGAAAATTGGCACCAGCCATCATATTGGCTTGCACCATCTACCGCAGCACCTGCGCAATTATGTGCAAAAATTTCCTGACGTCACTTTAGACGTGCATTTTGTTGACTCGGAACAGGCGCATGAACAGGTACTGGCGGGTGACCTGGAACTGGCCTTTTTAACCCTCCCGCCGAAAGGGGATGAACGCCTGAGTTATGTGACCATCTGGAATGATCCGCTGGTCTTTGTGGTGGCACCTTTTCATCCGCTGGCGCAAAAAAAGCATCTGAGTCTGGAAGATTTAATTCAATATCCAAGCCTATTGCCCGCCTCGCAAACCTATACCACGCAAATCACCTTGGCAGAATTTGAAAAGCAAGGCGTTAAACCGAAAATCACCATGAGCAACAATCCGCTGGAATCCATCCGCATGCTGGTTTCAATTGGTTTGGGATGGTCGGTATTACCGAAAACCCTGCTAAATCAGGACCTGCAAATGCTGGATATTAATGTGCAAATGCAGCGTCAACTGGGCATGGTCTGGCATCCAGGGCGCACCCAGTCACGTGCCGTACAGGAATTGGTGGCCATGATGCAAAACTCCCATCTCAACTAAAACCGGCTTGAGCGCTGCATCTGCCTGGATGCAGCATTTTGTTACCTTAATCCTCAGCATAGCGGCACAGCTTTCGGGTACTTTTAAATAAAACACATAGAACCCGATGGCTTAAATGTGCAAAAGAATTCGAAGGAGTATGGGGCTATGCTGAGGGATTCATCACCAACTCTATCTATAACCAATTCACCTGAAACAACCCAGGCTAAAACACACCCAGTCAAAGCAGATGTCGATGCTCCAGATCTATGGCAAAGCGCTAAAATTTCTTTGCTGCCTACGCCCGATTTAAACTTTGCTGATGAAGCCGCGGCACGGCACGGCTTGCGTGATTATTTTCTGAATACTTTTGACAGCTATGAACGGCTGTTTGACTGTCTGAAAAATGATGCAGCCTATTACCTTAAACCCATCTCTTTACGTCATCCGCTGATTTTTTATTTTGGTCATACGGCGACCTTTTTTATCAATAAACTGCTGCTCAGCAAACTGATTCACGCACGTTTGAACCCGCAGCTGGAAAGCATTTTTGCTGTCGGGGTCGATGAAATGAGCTGGGACGACCTGAATGAGCAGCATTATGACTGGCCAAGCATCGCTGAAGTACGGGCTTATCGTGATCAGGTACGAGCACTGGTCCTGAATCTAATTGAGCATGCCCCTCTGACGTTACCCTTGAACTGGAGCCATCCGTGGTGGTCGATCCTCATGGGCATTGAACATGAACGGATTCATCTTGAAACCTCCTCGGTCCTGATTCGCCAGCAGCAGCTGGACTATGTATACAATCATCCGCAGTGGCGTGCCGAGGTCATCACGGACATTGCACCCGAAAATACCCTGATTGCTGTTCCTGCAGGACAGGTCAATTTGAACAAGACTTTCGACAGTAACTTCTATGGCTGGGACAATGAATATGGCCGGCATCAGGCAGATGTGGCCGCTTTTCAGGCTTCACAATATCTGGTTTCCAATCAGGAATTCTTGAGTTTTGTGGAAGATGGCAGTTATGCAACTGATCGCTACTGGACAGCAGAAGGACAGGCCTGGCTGAAATTTTCTCAAGCCCAGCATCCCAGCTTTTGGCGAAAAACCCCTTCAGGCTGGTCACTGCGTTTGATGCTGGAAGAAATTTCCATGCCTTGGGACTGGCCGGTAGAAGTGAATTATCTTGAAGCCAAGGCCTTTTGTCACTGGAAAGCCGAGAAAACCGGTCAAAGCATTCGCTTGCCCACAGAAGATGAGTGGTACCGATTGTATGATGTAGCAGGTTTGGATGCCAATCTGCTCAGTCCTGAAGAGGCCAATATCGAACTGAAATACGGAACCAGTCCCTGCCCGGTGAATCATTTTCAGCAGGGTGATTTTTTTGATATTCAGGGCAATGTCTGGCAATGGACTGAAACCCCGATTTATCCTTTTGACGGTTTTCAGGTACATCCGATCTATGATGATTTCAGCACCCCAACCTTTGACGGGCAACACAATCTAATCAAAGGCAGTTCCTGGATTTCTGCCGGTAATGAGGCTTTGCACAGCTCACGTTATGCTTTTCGCCGACATTTTTTCCAGCATGCCGGATTCCGCTATGTCGCTGCCTCCCAAGAACTTCAACAGTTTCAATCGCAGTATGAAACTGATCAGATGATCTCGCAATATCTGGAATTTCAGTACGGTGCAGAATATTTTAACGTGCCCAATTTCGCCCAAAGCCTGATTAACCTTGCGCAACCCTATTTTAAGGATATTGCGACAGAGAAGGCACTGGATATCGGTTGTGCCACAGGTCGGGCTAGCTTTGAACTGGCAGCTTATTTTGATCAGGTCACAGGACTGGACTTTTCCGCGCGCTTTATTCAGCAAGCGGTACAGCTGGCACAAGGTGAAACGCTACGTTATACCCTGCCAATTGAAGGTGAACTGATGGAATATAAAGCCTGTAACTTAAAAGAGTTGGGTCTGGATACCCATGCAGATCGGGTCGAATTTTTCCAGGCCGATGCCTGCAATTTGAAACCTCATTTTACTGATTACAATTTTATTCTAGCTGCGAATTTAATTGACCGCTTACATCATCCCAAAGATTTCTTAGCCGAAATCCATCAGCGTTTAAAACTGGGTGGCATTTTAATGCTGGCTTCCCCCTATACTTGGCTAGAGGAACATACTGCACCTAGTGAATGGCTCGGTGGTTTTAAAAAAAATGGGGAAAACTTCAGTACGCTAGATGGCACGACTGAACTTTTAAAAGAACACTTTGAAATGCTCGATGAACCTCAGGATGTGGCATTTGTGATTCGGGAAACCGCACGTAAATATCAACATAGCCTGTCCCAAGTGACCTTATGGAAACGGGTGAGATGAAATCTTTATCAAAAAGGCCAATCTGAGGATTGGCTTTATTTCGCTTTGATCTTTATTGAATCACTGAATCTTCATGTAAGGATTCATTTAACTGGTCAACAATAATGGCCCATGAACCATCGGATTTAATTTTTTCTGCTAAAAACTGGCGCTGTGCTTCAGTCCAATATTCCGCTTCGGTAATTTTGGTCTGGGCATTGAGCTGATGCGTGGCAATAAACAGGGCAATCGCCTCTTCACTGGAATCTAACCCTAACTGCTCAAAAAGATTGGTCATTCTTGGACGTGTTTGGCTCATTCTTCTCTCCTATTGTTCTTCAATTTCAAACTATAAATTTTATTTTTTACCCTTTTGCTTTCAGTCTACTATACGGTAAAGGCATAATCATAGTAAGGCTTATTTTATCGTCCCTTAGTCGATATAAAACATTCCATCCGGTTTAGTAGATCGGTAGACACTATCTACAAACATGCAAGGATTTCGGTGCAATCCTTTTTTATTTTTAACTTTTAAAGCAGAGAGAATAACCATATTCCATACAGCTCTCCCCTCCATCAAAACAAATTGCCTAAATCGACCAGTCCTGAATTTCCCAGTTTTGCGCTTTGGCCAAAGCCTCCAAACGCTCATCCGGATTGACCACAATGGCATGATCGGCATATTCCAGCAGGAAACGGTCATTAAATGAATCCGAATAGGCCCATGACTCATCAATATCGCGCCCTTGCAGCCATTGTTCCAGACGGATCAATTTACCCTTTTGATAACATGCAGTATTGATGACTTTACCGGTATATTTGCCATCCACCACTTCTGCATTGGTGGCAATAATTTCAGTAATACCAAACTCGTGAAAAATCGGTGCCGTAATAAAATCGGAGGTTGCGGTAATCCCGACCAGCTCGTGTCCTGCATCACGGTGTTTTTGAATGGCAGCAAAACCTTCTGGGCGCATTTGTGGACGAATGACCTTTTTCATGAATAATTCATGTAATTCAGTCAAATAATCATTATCATGCTGGGTTAAAAATTCAAAGACGAATTCGTTATAGGCAATCGGGTCAAGTTGCCCTGCTTTATAGTCTTCATAAAACTTGTCATTCATTTGACGGTGTCGGATTGGATCGACTAAACCCTCGTTTACTAAAAACTCACCCCATGAATAATCTGAATCGGTATTTAATAAGGTGTGGTCGAGGTCAAATAAAGCCAATTTCATGAAAATACTCGTAAAAACTGAAATTTAAGAAAAAAATTGTAAATCTATCTCCGCTAGTCGATAGAAATTCGTTAAGATCATAGCAATTTTTAACATTTAAGCTGTGCTTTTTTTCGAGATGGATATAGAAATAACAATCCCCGAACAAAAAGCCATACATTACAGAAGATTTAGGTAGCCAAATGATCGACTCAGAAGGTTTCCGACCGAATGTCGGGATCATTTTGGCAAACGACATTGGACAAGTTTTATGGGCAAAACGCATTGGACACAATGCTTGGCAATTTCCGCAAGGAGGGATCCAGTTTGGAGAATCCCCCGAACAGGCACTTTATCGTGAGCTGAGAGAAGAAGTTGGCTTATTGCCCGAACATGTTCAAATTGTAGCGCAAACAAAAGGTTGGCTGCGTTATCGTTTGCCGCAAAGATATATACGCCCGGATTCGGACCCGGTGTGTATTGGTCAAAAACAGAAGTGGTTTTTACTCAGGCTGACAGCGCCAGCAAAGCATATTCAGCTGGACCTGTCAGACCCACCAGAGTTTGACCAGTGGCAATGGGTAAGTTACTGGTACCCATTAGGTCAGGTCGTGAATTTTAAACGCGATGTATACCGAAGGGCGATGGTGGAACTGTGTCAGCAGTTACCCTCGCTCTAGCTCGAAAAAATTGCATGAAAATGCAGATTTTTTAGTAGCATGTTGTTATAAATAAAAACAGTTTTAAACTTATTTTGGAGCAGATTTTATGTCGAATATGCAACTGGACACCTTAAGACGCATTGTGCAAGAAATCAATGCGTCCACCAGTTTGCATGAGTCACTCGACATCATGGTCAATCAGGTTGCTGAAGCCATGCACGTGGATGTCTGCTCCATTTATCTACTCGATGAGCGTAACCAGCGTTATCTGCTCATGGCATCTAAAGGGTTAAATCCTGAAGCTGTGGGGCATGTTTCCTTACATACCAGCGAAGGTCTGGTGGGACTGGTGGGACAACGCGAAGAAATCGTCAATCTGGATAATGCACCGAAGCACGAACGCTTTATGTACCTGCCTGAAACCGGAGAGGAAATTTATAATTCCTTCCTCGGTGTTCCGGTGATGTACCGCCGTAAGGTTATGGGCGTATTGGTAGTGCAAAATAAGGAACCGCAAGATTTTAGCGAAGCAGCGGAATCGTTCCTGGTCACCCTGTGTGCCCAGCTGTCCGGTGTGATTGCTCATGCCCATGCCGTCGGCAATATCGATGTGTTCCGCAAGCCAAGCAATCTACCCGCTTATAAAACCTTTCAGGGCGTTTCCGGTTCAGGCGGGATTGCTTTAGGGCGTGCGGTAATTCTCTACCCGCCTGCAGATCTGGCGGCTGTACCTGATCGTGAAGCAGATGACATCAGTGAAGAACTGGAACTTCTGGATGCCGCATTAAATGCAGTGCGTCAGGAAATTCAGGCACTGGATGAAAAAATGCAGGATGCCTTAATGGCTGAAGAACGGGCTTTATTTAGCGTGTTCTTGCGCATGCTGGATGAAAATTCCCTGCCTGCTGAAATTAAGGCTGAAATCCGCGATGGTAACTGGGCACAGGGTGCAGTCCGTATTGTCATTGATAATCACATTGCCCTGTTCGCACAAATGGAAGATGACTATTTACGCGAACGTGTGTCCGACCTGAAAGATCTCGGTCGCCGTATTCTGGCATTTTTACAGGAAGCCGATGCCAGCCATCGTGAACTGACCGATGAAAGCATTCTGATCGGGGAAGACATTTCAACCGCGGCACTGGTTGAATTACCGGTGGATAAAATTGCCGCAATTGTCACCACCGAAGGTGCCATGAACTCACATATGGTGATTGTGGCACGTGCACTGGGCATTCCAACTGTAGTCGGTGTGACTGAACTGCCAATCAATACCCTAGATGATGTGGAGATGATTGTCGATGCCCATCAGGGACGGGTGTTTATCAATCCGCCGCGCCGTTTACGTACACGCTATAAAGAAATCCAGAAAGAAGAAGAACAGCTGGCGAAAGACTTAAAACAATACGAAACCAAAGATGCCATTACGCCTGATGGTGTGGCAGTCAAACTGTATGTGAATACCGGTTTAATGATTGATGTCGTTCGCGGGGTACAGCGTGGTGCTAAAGGCGTAGGTTTATACCGCTCTGAAATTCCGTTTATGTTGCGTGATCGCTTCCCTGGTGAAGAAGAGCAGCGTGCCATTTACCGCCAGCAGCTCAGTCACTTTGCCAATAAACCTGTGGTGATGCGTACCCTCGACATTGGTGCAGATAAAGATTTACCGTATTTCTCGATTGAAGAAGAAAACTCGGCGCTGGGCTGGCGCGGCATCCGTTTTACCCTGGATCATCCTGAAATTTTCTCTTCCCAGATTCGTGCCATGCTGAAAGCCAGTATTGGTCTGAATAACCTGCATATTTTGCTGCCCATGATCACCAGTGTCAGTGAAGTGGAAGAAGCCCTCTATCTGCTGGATCGTGACTGGACCGCAGTGCAGGAAGAAGAACAGGTTAAAATTACCAAACCCAAAATTGGCATTATGGTTGAAGTACCGAGTGTGCTATTACAGATTGAAGAATTTTCTGAACTGGTGGATTTTTTCTCGGTGGGTTCAAATGACTTGACCCAGTATTTACTGGCAGTCGACCGTAATAATCCTCGGGTTGCCAATGTCTACTCGCATTTCCACCCTGCCGTCTTACGCGCTTTAAGCCGTTTGGTTCAGGAATGTCATAAATATGACAAACCGGTCAGCATTTGTGGAGAAATGGCTGGCGACCCATTGGCGGCTGTGCTGCTGATGGCGATGGGCTTTAATACCCTGTCGATGAGTTCAAGCAATATTTTGCGGGTACGTAAGGCCATTTGTCATGTGCCGATGAGCGATGCACAGGAACAACTGGAACGCGTATTAAAAATGAGTAATCCACTGATGGTGAAAAGCTGGATGGAGTATTACTTCAAGACCCATGGTCTGGGCGATATGGTGAAATCTGCTACCCGTATTGTGAGTGCTTAATTCTATTCAGATGTAAGAAAATACGGTGAAATAAAAAGGGAGATAATCATTTGAGTATCTCCCTTTTTTGTGCTTGTCATAGCCACGTTTTGCATTTTTCTTTCGGTCTACAAAGACCTGGCTTTTGTTGACCTCATACATGTGTTTGGCCACAAAGTTGTGAATCACCACTTCTGGCAGTACTTTTTTCTTTGCCATTTTACTCACCTGTTTTCGAGTTTCACATCATAGATGATGTTGAGCATATATTGCGCTTTTTTATACAGAATTCAAGTAGTTTTTCGGATTGGATAAATTTATTAAAAAATTATTTATTTCATATACTTAATATCATATTTTAAGCACTTACTCCGACTCAGTATTAGAATTTCGGCATATTAAAAAAATGCATGGTCAAATAGCCCAGAAAGAGCAGCCAGATTAAAATAATCACACCTGCCGCCCAACGGTTGACCGGCCGTTCTGCCAATAGCGAGGCACGAATCCTGCAATCGTCTATAATTTTTTGGGGCGTCAGCTTAATCACCAATAACAGCCCCAAGGGCACAATAATAATATCATCCAAATAGCCCAGCACCGGAATAAAATCT
The DNA here is from genome assembly GCF_044130295.1 of Acinetobacter uliginosus. Classification (NCBI taxonomy): domain Bacteria; kingdom Pseudomonadati; phylum Pseudomonadota; class Gammaproteobacteria; order Moraxellales; family Moraxellaceae; genus Acinetobacter; species Acinetobacter uliginosus. The sequence continues at coordinate 15,823 of NZ_JBIQOC010000086.1, forward strand.
GGAATCAGATCAATCGGAGATAGCGCATATGCAGCAATAATTAGTGCCAGTATTTTGATCCAGACGGGCGTTCGCTCATCTTTAGCCACCAGCCAAACCACCAGAACATCTTTTTTAATGGTTTTGGCCCATTGTTTAATTTTTTGATACATACAGGTACTGAAAATCAAAAATTTATAAATGACATGTTAAATAAGTTTTCTTAAATAAATATAAGTTTTGCAGCTTTAACATTTTTTATGTAAGTGGTAGAAGGACAACTTTTATTACAAATCACAATAAAAAATAAATTTATTAAAGAATTTTCCTCATTTAGAAAATTCACAATATATTTTGAGTACGCAAAAGAGAGATTCTTAACATTTAATTATTTAATTCTCCCTCCCTCTCTTGCGAAATATATTTCTCATCCCATAGGGAGGGAGAATTTCGATTGTGAATTCCCTCTCATTCCAGAAGATGAATAGCACGGCTACAAGGGAGAGGTGCTTTTAACACTGAATAATTAAAAAGTGGAGTACAAGCGAAGGCTAGAAAGAGGGCAATTTACACAGCCAACGCCCTTTCCAGCACCCGCTCTACATCCACCTGCTTCGCTGCAATCATCCCCACCACTCTCCCATGAAACTTGCTGTAGCGAGACTGGATAAATCCGTTTGCGACAAAATCAGGTGAATAGCGTTTCAACAAGACCGCTTGGGCTAAAATGGTTAAACGACTGACCAGACTGCGTCCCATAAATTGCAGCTCATCTGCAGGCTGCTGAAACAGTTTAAACAGTTCTTGCAGTTCCTGTTTTAGGGTTTCATCTTGCATTGCAGTTGATGCCAGATCTTTAAACAATAACTCAATAGATTCAGGTTCACGACCAATAGCGCGCAGCACATCCAGGCACATGACATTGCCAGAACCTTCCCAAATAGTATTCACCGGGGCTTCTTTAAAAATACGCGCCATGATGCCGTTATCGACATAACCATTGCCGCCAAACACTTCCATCATCTCGCCAGTCAATTCGACTGCACGCTTGCAGATCCAGAACTTGGAGGCTGGTGTCATGATTCTTTTCCACGCCACGGACAGAGCATCATCCGATTCATAACAATGCGCCAAATGGAAACTTAACTGCATCGCGGCTTCGGTTTCCAGGGCTAAATCCGCGAGTACTGCTTGCATCAACGGCTGTTCGACTAAATGTTTACCAAAAGCTTTGCGCTGACGGGTATAGGCAATGCATTGCACCAAAGCCTGACGTAGCATGGCGGTACTGCCCACAGAACAGGTCAGACGGGTGTAATTGGCCATTTCAATAATGGTCGGAATACCACGACCTGCTTCACCGATCATGATGCCCCAGGCATCCTTAAACTCGACTTCCGAACTGGAGTTGCTGCGGTTGCCGACTTTTTCTTTGAGGCGCTGCACATGAATATGGTTCTTGGTTCCATCCTCCAGCCAGCGCGGGACAAAAAAACAGGCCAAGCCATCCTGCTCGGTTTTCGCCACCACCAGATGTGCATCACACATTGGGGCAGAGAAAAACCATTTATGCCCGGTCAGCAAATAGGCGTGGCCACGACCTGATTCAGCTACAGGCATAGCAAAAGTTTCATTGGCGCGCACATCGGAACCACCCTGCTTTTCGGTCATGCCCATACCGAGCCAGATTGATGTTTTCTGGGCAATCGGCAGGTCACGTTCATCGTATTCGGTAGAGAGTAGTTTCTCGCCAATTTTGGCCCACAGTTCAGGTTCACGCTGAATCAGGGGAATGCTGCCAAGCGTCATCGAAGTTGGACACAGACTGCCACACTCCACCTGCCCGCTTAAGTAAAAACGCGCTGCCCATTCCACCCATTTGGAGGAAGATGCCGCATGATTAAATGGATGAGCATGGCTGTCGAACTTGCGGTTTAAAGCCATCCATTTGTGCCATGCAGGATGAAACTCAATGTAATCTTTACGGCGGCCACGGGCATCGAAGGCATGCAGAATAGATGTATGTTTATTGGCTAAATCGGCATATTGATAATATTCAGCTGATCCCACCACTTTACCCATATCACACAAGGTTGCTTGATCATGGCTGCCATAACGCTTCAATATTTCATGTAAAATCGTATCTGATGAAAATAAATTGTAATCTTGTAGTTCATCAAACTGGTTGCTGATTTGATGGGTCATCCATGTCTGATTCGATGTATTCATCGTCTATATTTCCTGCTTGTTGTTCTGGGTTTTTCATTCCAGTATAGAGAAAAAATAGCCACAGCATGTTCGGCTTTGTTTGATCAAGAGTTCTATGAAAAATCCACAGATTCAAGTACGGCGTAAGCCACGCCAGTCACGGGCCAAACTGACGCAGGAAGCCTTGCAGGACAGTTTTGTTCGGCTTTTGCATGAGCATGCCGCACATGACATTACCATTCGGGAAATTACCGATTTGGCAGGCGTAGGCTTGGGCACGTTTTATGAATATTTTTCTAAAAAGGAAGATTTGATTGCGCTGACCATTCACAGACACGTAAAAAACAATGCCGAGGACTTAAAAACTTATGCACACAGCCTGATCAAGTTATCCACAAATTTGGCTCTGGATGAGTACTTAAAGCAAGTGATTCATTATCAGCTTGAGCAGATTCAGGCACAGCAGTTTTTATGGGCGCAGACGTTTTTGCTGGAACGGCAGATTTCCAATATTGAAAGTTACCGTAAAAGTTATGAGATGATGGTGCAAATGTGGCAAAGCATTCTTGCGCCGTTTCTTCAAGATGCTGAACAGCTGAAGCGAATGAGTTTAAATGTACAACGGGTGTGTTATGGCTTTGTGTCGCAGACTTTGTTGATAGAGCCTGAATTTGTGGATTGGGAGGAGTTGGAAAAAGATATTATTCAAACTTTGGTCAACTTAACTTCTATAGGACTTACGCATTGACAGATTCAAAAAAGTATTAAAATGCTTTATAAAGTATCTGTGATCAGACGAATTAAACATGCTTCTACAGCAACTTGTACATTACC
>NZ_JBIQOC010000087.1:0-18481 GCF_044130295.1 Acinetobacter uliginosus
AAGGCTCTGGAAAAACTGTGAAAAGCATCTAAATACGAGCCTTCAGTTCATTAATTTAGCCTTTTTAAGGCTACTTTTGCATAGAAAATATTCTGGATAGGTTCTGAGTGAACTTAATCCATCGATCCCTAAACTGATTATTCTTAGTAGAGCAGATTTAAAACCAAAAGAAGATTTAGCATCAATCAAAAAACTGATTTTAGAACTGACGCAGAAAAGAGGTATTGAGGTTCTTGATGTCATATTCAGTTCTGCCCGTAAAAGAAAAGAATATCCTCTAGATCAGGTTGAAAATCTTTTAGGTGAATGGAATGAAGTAAAACGTCCTGTATTATTTGCACAACATTTTAAAAAGCTGTTTTTGCAATACGATCGTTATTTAGATGAACAATTTCGTCTAGCACAGATGCAAATTAACCGAATTAATCGTATCGCAACGCTTTCAGATATTCCTGAAATACTTAACGATGTTGATTCACTCAAATTTATGATTCAGGAAAAATTCAGACAAGTCTCATGCTCAAAAGAAACCTTAACAATTCTGCAAAAGCAATTTTTTGACCAATTAAACTGTATTGGAAAAAAAGTTGGTATACCTTTGCCAGAGCCTGATGAAATTGAATTAATTGAAGTTAGACATGTGGATGTAGTACCTATACTAAAAGAAATTTTAGTAGAACAGGCTATGTACCTCACTCAACAACATTCAAAGTGGGAGTTACTTTCTATTGATGTGCCAATCCCAAATACTCAGAAATTATTACGTCAAACACCAAAAAATACTCAGCCAATTTGGTCCAATTTAATGGCTTAAGGAAATAGAAATGAATTTGAATACGTATTTGCAACAGTTAGATTTAGCCAAATTAGATTTGCAACCTTTGAATGATCATTTCATTGCAGAACAACTTAATGAACAAGAAAAAGAACTTTATCTCACCATGATTAGTTCTTTTGTATTATTGGATGATCTTACAGAATCTAGAACACGTTTATTTCAGCTCTATTTACACGCATGTAAGACACAACATCAACAGGGTAAGATTTTTAATCTAGCACAAAATATTTCTAAAGATCAAATTAAAGAATTTATACAACTGTGCTATGCAAAGAATTTAGTTAACTCATTTTTGATAGATGCTTTTATTTTCTTAAGACTGGATGCACCACTCAATGATCAGAAAAATATTTTGCTCAATGAATGGATAAGTTTACTTCAATTAAAAGAAAATGATTTAACTCAAATTCTTTATGTAGTTTGCCAAGTATTTGGGATCAAACATAACTATAAAATTCAGTCTACATTTAGCTTAAATAATGCCAATTTATGGAAGGAATATCTGCTTCAGGAACTGACAATAGAAAAGCTGAAAGAAGGTATTTCGCAAGGATTTTGGACTGTAAGACAAAATCTTGATATTAACTTTAATTGTCAGATCAATAATGCAAATTTATATTTTGAAAATAACTCGACCTTAAATTTTAAGGAAGGAGTAAAAGTAGAATTTATCAAGTCTAATTTTGAAAACGGATTATTCCACTTCTTTAAAGTGGATCATTTGAAAATTAATGCATGTAAAATTATTGGTCATTATGACTCTGAAAGAAAATTAACAGTATTGAAAATTAATGAATTTGAGGATGATAATTCTTTTTGTGAAATAAAAAAATGTTATTTCGAGACACATAATTCTCAAACTTTATCTGTAATTGATAAAGACAATTTTATGTTCTTTTTAAGAGCTGGACTTAAAAATAAAAAGAAATTATTTATTGAAAAGTGTAGGTTTGATAAATGTGGTAATGAAAAATTAGTAGGTGGTGCAATTTTCTTCAAGAATATTAATTTTAAGGTCAGAAATACCGATATTTTTAATTGTAAAGCATTGGTTTCGGGTGGAATATATACATCTGACTTGTATCAGGATTCTTTGGAGGAAGTTCACTTCAAAAATTGTTTATCTAGCCTTTATCAAAGCTCAACATCCTTAAAAAAATTAAATGAAGTTAGCTTCAATGGCAGTGGTATTCTAATTGAAAATAGAGAACGTTATGGATCAGGTGATTTTATTCAACTAATGAAAAGCTGTACATTTGAAAATTCTAATTTATTTATGGCATGTTATTCTAGTGGAAGAACATTTGATAAATGTAAGTTTATTGATAGTATTTTAGGGCTTAAAGATTATTATGATCAGGATCATGAAACAAAGCCTTGTGAATTTATAGTGCTAAATAAAGAATTAGAAAGTGGATTCAAATATTTACCTAATTTTAAATTTGATCCACTGCATATAAACACCCTTGAATCTCAATTGTCAGATTTACCAAAAAATGAAACTCTATGGTAGTAAATAAATAGTGCGTCAAACTATGACCTAGTCACCTTTTGTCTAGGTCATTTTTTAATAAAAATCAGCTACAATCTGCTTATAAATATTTGATATTAAAAGAGCAGGGTATGTCTATTCAACAACACTTTGAACAACTTTCAGATTTATGTCATGACCTCCAGGTCTGGGATAAGCGCTTTAACAACAACGAAATTTCAAATATTTTACGGTTGAAAGAAGCCCTTGAAGTTGATATTGAACGTTTTGAACAAGAACAGCAAACCCTTAATATTGCAATTATGGGACAAGTGAAAGCTGGTAAAAGCAGTTTTTTGAATGCTTTATTATTTGATGGAAAGCCTGTTTTGCCTACAGCGGCCACCCCTAAAACTGCAAATCTTACACGCATTAGTTATGGTGAAATCCCAGCTTTAGAGATTGAATATTATTCAAAAGAAGAATGGGATGAAATAGAAAAACTAGCACAAGAAAAAGATGAATCTGAAGCTGTTAAGGTGGCCCAAGAGTTAGTAGAAATGGTGAGTACGGCTCAAATCAATGTACAAGAAGTCTTAGAACAACAAACGAAAAGGATTGAAAGTAGCTTTATTGATGATCTTGTTAATACTTTAAATCAATACACAGGTAATAATGGTCAATATACAGCTTTAGTAAAAATGACCCGATTATATTTGCCAAATGATGAGTTGAAAGGTTTTGATATTATTGATACACCCGGAATGAATGATCCTGTGATCAGTCGTACCCAAAAAACTAAAGAAGAGATGGCACGTTGTGATGTTGTATTCTTTTTATCACGAGCAAGTCAGTTCCTAGATCAATCTGATATTCATTTATTAACAGATCAATTACCTCAAGGCGGTGTAGAACGTTTGTATTTGATTGCAGGGCAATATGATTCTGCAATTTTGGATGATGGCTTTAATAGAGAGAGCTTAAGTGAATGTGAGACAAATTTGCAAAATCGTTTAAACAAACGTGCAGTAAAAGAATTAGGTGATTTAGCTGATAAAAAGAGAAAAGCGGGTCACGAACATTTAGCTGATCTTCTAGAAAATCTAGTGAAGCCAATTGTTTCGAGTACTTTTGCACATGGTTTTGCTACGTGGGATGTTTCTAAGTGGGATGCAACGATGCAGCATGTGCATACTGAATTAAAAGAAATGGCTGAAAATGATTGGGATGAATACCAATTTACACAGCAAGATTGGCAACGCATTGCCAACTTTGATGCCCTGCGAGATAAATACCAGATTGCTAGAGTAGAAAAAAATCAAATTTTGGAGTCTAAAAAACAAAGTTTATTGCCTAAAGCACAAGAAAAGCTTGATGAGGCGATAAGCTATTTAAAAGAAGCAGTTGAAAGCCGTATAACTGGTTTAAACACACAGGATATCTCTAAGCTCACGGAATTAGAAAAGCAGCTTGAACAACGTATTCATGGTATTTCTTCTAAACTCGAACAGCATATTGGTACAGAATTAACTGCAATTCGAAAAGCAATCAATGACATTTCTGTCGATTTGCAAAAATCAATACAACAATATACTCAGCTGACCACGCATACAGGTTTAGAAACACATGAAGAAGCTTATGAGGTCAGCACATCAAAATGGTATAACCCATTTAGTTGGGGAAGTTCTGAAACGCGATATCGTACGTATACAACGAATTATGAATACTTATCCGCATCGGACGCTGTAGAGCAAATCGCACAATATGCTAGAAACTGTAAGGTTGATATCCAATATCATTTCAATGATTTAATTCGTCCAAATCAATTAAAACTGAATTTACGCCGTGCTTTAGTGAATGAATTAAATACTGCGCAAGCAGATTTTGATGCCACTCAGTTTAAAAATGTATTGGATGCAGTCATTCGTCAGTTGAATCTGCCAGAGCTTAATTTAGAAATTGGTGATCCAAGCCGTAAAATCAGCCAAAACTTCAGTGGTCAAATCAAATCTAGCAGTGATATGCAGAAGTTGAAGCAAGCGTTGAACCAATCTTTGCAGGAAGTTTTTAAATTACTAAACGATCAATTCAAAGCATCAGCAAAACAAATTGAATTCAATTTAACTGATACACAGAATTTGTTGGCGCAAAAATTAACACAGGGCTTAGAAAATGAGCTCTCACAGATTAAGCGAGACTTTGCCGAGAAGCAGAAATCTATACAAGAATATGAAGCCTTAAAAGCTCTTATATCTGATGAAGCCTTAACAAAAAAAATTGCCTAATTTGACTCAGGAAGAACATTGCTTGTTCTTCCTTTTAATTCCATGATGGATAGTATATTGAATGAATACATCAGAATTATTTAAAAAAATTCAGCGGATTCAAAGCCAGCTTACCCAAGGTTTGGTTGAACGAGAACAAACGATTAAGTTGACACTGCTTGCAACTCTAGCAGGTGAACATATTTTGCTAATCGGCCCACCTGGTACAGGGAAGAGCTTAGTTTCACGTCGTCTTCACTTGGTTTTTCAGGATACACCATATTTTGAACGGCTCCTGACTAAATTTTCAGTGCCTGAGGAGCTCTTTGGACCGTTATCGATTCAGGCTTTGGAGCAGGATCAATATACCCGTCTGACGAAAGGTTATTTACCACAAGCCTCAATTGCATTTTTGGATGAAATTTTCAAAGCCAACAGTGCGATTTTAAATGCACTTTTAACTCTATTGAATGAACGTGAATTCGATAATGGCGTGATCCGAGAAAAGGTGCCATTGATTTCAGTTATTGGCGCAAGCAATGAGCTACCTGAAGATGGTAACCTCAGTGCGTTATATGACCGGTTTTTATTTCGGCAGTATGTTGAACCTGTAAGTAAATCAGGATTTAAACAGTTGTTGACGATGCAATCCACCGAGCATGAGCTGTCTGTTGAGCAGTTGTCATATGACGAGCTCAAATACATTCAACAACACGCTAAAAAAACTGAATTATCTGCTGAAGTTCTACAGTTTTTAATGGAACTGCGTAAATGGTGTGCAGAAAATCAGATTCAGGTTTCTGATCGTCGCTGGCGTAAAATTGTTGGAATGCTACAAGTTTCAGCATATACCAATGGTCAAAGTCAGGTCACAATATGGGATTGTTGGTTAGTTCAACATTGTCTTTGGGAAAAGCCTGAACAGATTGAATTGGTAGCAGGAATGTATGAGCAGTATTGTGGCAAATTGGTGGTTAATCTGCAAAATTTACTGACCGTTGTTGACGTGTTAGAAAAAGAAGCTAAAAATTTGCCTAAATCTAGTGTAAAAATAAAGAAAGAAGGTGCTATTAATACATCTATTCATAAAGATACAAATATAAGCAGTAGTTTAATTGAAATTAAAGCACCTACTTTCCCTGAGGGAGTTGATGATGGGACAATTTCGACATGGCATGTAGAGGTAGGAGATAGAGTAGAAAGAGATCAAGTTCTCTGTGATATTGAAACAGACAAGGTGGTTTTGGAGATTGTAGCACCGAGTGATGGTGTTTTTTATGCTGTGATAAAAGATGAAGGTGAGACAGTGCTATCCAAAGAGAGAATTGCGGTACTTGAATTAAAAAAGCAAGCGATTGCTCAAGGTGATAATCTAGCTACTTCTAAGATTCAAACTATGGCAGATTTATTTAAAGCACAAATTGAAAAGTAAATAGGTAGAGTCAAAGATGGGATTTTGGACTTCAGTGGGTACTAGTGTGAATTCAGCAGTTAATAATTCTGCTTTAGATGACGCTGTTTGGATGAAATTTAGTGGAAAAACAGGAACTGTAGCAAAAAGATTAGCAACATATTACAAGACTGAGACTCATACAGAGCATGTATTACAACAGCTTCAAGATTTTATTAATGCAATGAATAAAAATCTGAAACCGAGTGATGACGAAATCTTCAATGCAATAGTCCATGCCTATATTACAAAAAATAGTCAGTATCCTGAAAGGTTTGATACATATATTGCAATGCAATATTTTAATCAGGCAGGTCAAAAGAAAGAGGATTTGGATGGAAAAAGTTCAGAATGGTTCAACCAAAAAATTAGTGAAGTCGAAAAACATCTTGAGCGTATTAGTCTAGTTAAACTCCAACTCACAAAAAACCTGAAAGAGCTTGAAAGTCAGGGAGAAGGACATTTATGGATTGATCATGAGTTTATTGAACCTGTGCTAGACACATTAAAAGATAGTCTTACACAGGTCCAGGGCGTTGAAAATCGTATGCTGGCTTTGAAATTCACATATGAGTTTCATCAAGGATAAAATATGGTCTCTGCTGATTATTTAGAAGATCAATACTCATTCTTAGATGATTGTCCTTCTGAACTTTTTGAAGAAGTGATTTGTTCAACTGTAGGCACACTTGAACAGCGCAGTGAGACCATGCAGCGATGGTACAAATATTTTATTGTGGGAGAAATTCCTCCAGTACCTGAGTGGCTACCAAAGCATATTTCCGATGTCGTACAGCAGCAAATTGTGCAGTCAGGAATTGCCCTTTTTTTGAAAGATCAGCATGAGCTGACGATTGAGTTCTTAAAACATGTCATATTGCAATGGCAAGTGATTCAATCTGAATATCAAGAAAAAATGCAAAAATGGCTGCAGGATAAAATTGCGAATGCGAAACAAAGCAATGAACCATTTGAGTCTTCTGAAGTAGAACAAGATTTCGACTTTAAATATTCAGGTGAATTGGTTATTCATAACTCATGGCATGAACGATTAGAGGCATGGAAACAGCTAAACAGTATATTCGGTGATTTAAGTCAAATGCTTGGGCGTGATGTGGATATCACTAAAGGCATTCTTAAACATCAACATTGGAAGCATATTGAAAGACTGCAAGGACTATTACAGCGTATTGATGAATTTAAAAAAATCGTAAATGCTTTGGGACGGCTTCAGGAAAGTATTGAAAATGAAGAAGAGTTGGAAAGTTTTTTTGAAAATATTTCCCGTATTGTAGAAGAAATTCAAGAGAAGATGGTGGGTTATATCCCAGAAGAAATGTCTGGGATTGAGCGTAGTGGCAGTATAAGCCGCATGCTTCCACAGGAAGCATTATTTCTAGGTCACCCAAAGTTAAAAATGTTATGGCATGCAAAACGGTATGAACAGGCTTTATTAAGCTACAAAGTTCAAGGTGTAGAAATTGAAAAAACTTGGGTAGATATTGCTGAACAACAAGAAGTGAAAAAGCCACGTCCTCGTTTTGATCGTGGTCCTATGTTGATTGTGATTGATACGTCTGGTTCGATGAGTGGCACACCAGAAATCATTGCGAAAGCATTAACATTACAAGCTGCAAAAACCGCACATGCGGAAAAGAGAGCATGTTACTTATATGCATTTGGCGGGCAAGGACAAAGAATTGAGCATGATTTAAAGTTTACTCAAGATGGTATTCAAAAATTACTAGAGTTTTTGGGCTATTCTTTTGGTGGTGGGAATGACATTGAAACCGTTGAGTATGCTGTTAAACGATTAGAAGAAGAACAATGGAAAAAAGCCGATGTGATGATCGTTAGTGATGGTGAATGGACAGCTTCTTCTCATATTGAACAGATTGTACAATCTTCTGCGGAAAAGGGTACTCGTTTCCATGGGGTACAAGTTGGTGGCAATGGGCAAGGGTTAAAACAGTTATGCAAAAATACTTATAGCTTTAAAAACTGGGATAAAATTAAAAAATGAACACAGGATTAATCGTAAATTATTTTGATGATGTTAATTGTAAAGTTTAAGATGGAATATCATTGTGGAATGTGCCGATTCGAGACTGGCGTTTAGCTATGAGCCGATTTATTATTGAATTCGGTGACCGCCTAAGCAATCACCTTTAATTTATGAAAAGCAATTACACAAAATTATTTACAAGCTCTCAAATGGGGGTATTTCAATTAATGCCATTTCGCACTTGTTGCAAAATCCAATCCTCATATTCTTGCAGTGTTTCTCGTAGCATATCCATAGGTCGTACGATATAGTGTCTTTCAACTAATGCACTTGGTTTATGACCTGATATTTGTGCTAAAGATCCTTCATTGATTTTTGCCCATATAGCTAATGTTTTATATGACCTTCTCAATCCATGGGGAGTAAGTCCAATATTTAGTTTTTTACATATTTTCTCTAAGCTATCGTAGGGATTAACAATATGTCCACATGCAGCGTCCTTACTGCTAAATATGAATTTAGAATCAGAATTTTTCTTTAGTTCTAATAATAAGCTTTCAACATATGCAGTCAGAGGGATTAGGCGACCTTCATCTTCAATTTTATCTCTGACTTTTGCTGTTTTCCAACGAAAATCGACATCTGTCCATTTTAATGAAAGCAGCTCATTCTTTCTGCAACCAGTGATTAAACTACATATCAAAAAAATCGCTATTTTTCTACTAGTTAACTTATTTACCTCTTCAAACCATGGTTTTAGATGCTGTTTCATCAAACAATCATTTTTGGCTTTGGGGGAAGGGACTTTATCTTTAACTTTTTTTGAGTTATATGATTTTGGAGGCACTAAGTTTTCATAATCCTCGTGTTCCTCACACCAATTCAGGAAAGCTCGTGTAAGTCTGTATGCTTTAGCTGATGTTGTTGGACGGAAGTCATTGTGATCAAGCCAATCGCAAAATACATCTGCAGTTAATTCAGAAAGTTTGTACTCAAACAGTTGAAAAATGGGTTGACTGGTATAAACACTATTTTTTTCAGGATCGTAACCACCTCTAGATAATTCGATGTGGTCCTGATAACTTCTTGGTCGCCAATTAGGTTGTCTTGCTTTTAAATATTCAAACCATACATCTTTAAATTTAATCGTCTTGCGTTTTTCTTGTTTTAGCAGTTCTTTATTATCAGCTAAAGCTTTCTTACGCTCGATCAATGGGTCAATCCCTTTGTGACACATAATAGCCAATTCTTGTGCATACTTACGAGCGTCATCTAATTTCCATGTATCGACATCGCCAATTTTGATACGGCGATTTTGTAGTCCAATACGACCCTGGAAAATGTAGCTTTTATTATTTTTAGGTGTAACTTTGACGCCGAATCCAGGTGTTCTTTCATCCCAAAAAAAAGTTGGTTTAGTCTTATCTGTACAATTAATTTTGTCTATAGCTGGTTTTGTGAATTTCATTCTAGTAAGCATCTGGTAAGCAAATAGTACTAAAAATCAATATATATTAATCAACAAAAAGAGTGAATAGTAAACTTTGTGAAATTAATAAGTATATGATAATATGTATTTTATTTTAATATCTTGTTGATATTTTGATTAAACATGAACGGACTCATAATCCGTTGGTCGACAGTTCAAGTCTGTCTGGGCCCACCAAATAAATCAAGCACTTAAGAGTAATTCTCTTGAGTGCTTTTTTAATTCTAAATCCTATGTAAGCAATCAAAAATAAATGGTGTAAGCAGGGTAGGCAATAAAAAAGTCTCATTAAGAAGCTTTTATTTCTTAGATAGTCAAAAATTACATATTCATATTATAGTCTTTATTTTTAATAACCTATTGTTTTATATTGCTTTATTAAGGTTTTTCTAGAAACTAAAATTATTGATTGATTAAAATTTCTTGCCTTTGAGGATAGTCTCGTCTCTTTAGCACTTAAGTGAATTTTATTTTGTAATTTTCTTAAAAATTAGAGTTAAGTTATTTGAATTATCATAAAAATATGTTAATAAATAACCGTGATCTTTTTTTGATCACTTTGGTGTTTCAGGATGAAATATCAGATTATAGAAGCTGAACTTAAAAAATAAACAATGATGGAGTTTAGAAAATGCTTCAATTACTTATGAAATTATTTTGCTTACATGTGTATGAGTATGAGCATATGGAAGAGATCGGAGAACATAAAGAATGCAGAAAGTGTGGCATCAATAAACCGCTTTAAATGAAACTATGGGGATCATTACAAAGTGAGCTTCGGGCTCACTTTTTAGTTCTTAGAAACAATTGAAAAAAAGATTAAACTACCAATTTAGACCTATTTAAAATTGTAGTTATGAGCATTGATTTTACTGCAGATACTTATATTGTCACTGATCAATTAGCAGACACTTTGGTTTGGTTAAGTCATCATCAGGATTGTTTTGATTCGTTCAGTCATGACACTTTTACTCAGGAGTTGGTGGTTTACCATGCCAATGGAGCAGATATCATTCGTCGGGGAAATTATTTAAATACACGTTATGGCATGTTAATTACCTCGGGTTAAATAAAAAAAGCCCTAAAAGGGCTTTTTTAGAATTTGCTCAGTTTAACTAGCCATTGCATCTACAGAGAGTTCTTTGACTGTTGGTTTGGCTTTTTCTGCGATTAAACCTAACTTGTTAAATAACTGTCTGTCCTTACCTTCACCGGCATTCGGTGTGGTCAAGAGTTTCTCACCTGAGAAAAGCGAGTTGGCACCTGCCATAAAAGCCAGTGCCTGATCAGAATCGGACAAAGACTCTCGCCCTGCAGACAGGCGAATATAGCTTTTAGGCATAATAATCCGGGCAACTGCAATGGTACGAATCCATTCAGTCACATCTAGTTTTTCCACATCAGCCAGTGGCGTACCTTCAATTGGCACTAGCATATTGATGGGTACTGATTCAGGATGAATCGCTAAAGTCGCTAACTCATGCAATAAACCAATACGGTCCTGGCTGCTTTCACCCAAACCGACAATTCCGCCACTACACACTTTCATGCCAGCTTGACGGACAAAATCCAGAGTATTTAAGCGGTCATCAAAGGTACGGGTACTGATCACATTGGAATAATATTCACGTGAGGTATCTAGATTGTGGTTGTAATAGTCTAGCCCTGCATCTTTTAAACGTTCTGCTTGCGACTGGTTGAGCATGCCTAAAGTCATGCAGGTTTCCAGACCCAAGGATTTTACTTCCCGTACCATTTCCAGTACATAAGGCATATCGCGTTCATGTGGATTACGCCATGCTGCACCCATGCAGAAACGAGATGAACCAGAAGCAAGCGCTTCTTTGGCTTCCTGAATCACTTTATCCACGGCAATACGTTTTTCGGCTTCAAGTTTCGAATCATAATGCGCCGATTGTGAACAATACTTACAGTCTTCCGGGCATTTACCTGTTTTGATCGAAAGTAGTGTACTGACCTGAATGGTATTTGCAGCAAAATGTTCACGATGAATGCGCTGTGCTTCAAAAACCAGATCTAAAAAAGGCTGGTTATATAAATCCTGAATTTCTTCTCGTGTCCAGTCATTACGTACATTCATTAGTGAAATTCCATAAATATCTTCATTATTACTTTTATCATACATAATTTATGCCAAATCCAAAGGCATAAACGACCAAATTTAATAGCATCTAACGATTGATTTTTAAAGTTTATAGTAATTGTAAGATTGTATATTTAGTAGCAAATTGAAGCTATTTACTATAAATATCACTGCAAAGTTTTTTTATTGTTTTTATAATTTTGTCCTGATCTGGAGTTTATGTTTTTTATTAAGGTAAAACTTTGTCAGTATCTTGAAATTAAAAAACTGGAGCAATAGCTGTTAATTTTGGCTCAGTATGGAACTGGATTTGGCCAGATGTTCTTGAATTGCCCAGTCAATATGGACTTGCACAATCTCATCATGCTGGTCGCGAGTTTGCTTTAAAGTTTCCATAATTTCTGTGGAAAAAGGTGCATTGCCCAAACCAATGGCAATATTACGCATAAAGCTTTGGTAACCAGTGCGCCGTAGTGGGCTGCCTTCGGTATGGGCTAAAAAAGTCTGTTCATCCCAATGCCATAAGTCCAGTAAACTCACCTGATCTAAACCATGTCGCGGATTAAAATCTTCAATAGTGGCTTTCTTGGCAAAGCTGTTCCAGGGACAGATCAGCTGGCAATCATCACAGCCAAACACGCGGTTACCGATGCCACGGCGTAATTCTTCAGGAATAATGCCTTGATATTCAATGGTCAAATAGGCAATACATTTACGTGCATCGAGCATATAGGGTTCAACAATGGCTTGGGTTGGGCAAATATCAATACACGCTGTACACGAGCCACAGTGTTTGCTGGCTGGAGCATCAAAAGGCAAATCCAGCGAGGTGAACAATTCACCTAAAACAAAAAATGAACCTGATTTTTTATGGATCAGTAAGGTGTGTTTTCCGGTCCAGCCCATGCCGGCATTTTCAGCCAAAGATTTTTCAAAGATGGGAGCAGAGTCGGCAAAGGGACGAGATTCAAAATCTCCCACTTTTTCCCGAATTTTGCTGGCTAATGTTTTGAGACGGCCACGCATGGTTTTATGATAATCTCGACCACGCGCATAACGTGCAATGATGGCGGCATTTGGTTCATCCGGGACATAACGTGGCTTGGGTGTTTCCACCAAGTAGTTCATCCGGACACAGATAATGCTTTTGGTCCCCGGCACTAGTAAAGTCGGATCAGCCCGTTTTTCCAGGTTTTCTTCTAGAAATTTCATGTCGCCATGGTAGCCACGTTTCAAATATTCTTGAAAACGTGGTAATTCTTCTTGAGCATCCGGTTTGGCAATGACACAATCACTAAAACCTAATTGCAACGCCTGTGCTTTAATCCACGCTTTCAGCGCTTCAGGATCGGTTTGATCTAAAGGAATTTTTTGTGATGCTGCGGATGAAGCCATAATGATATAAAAAAGGAAGAACAATGCCTCAGCAAGTTTACCATAGCCCTGTTTATCATAGCCAAAGTATTCAAGCTTGGGAGCAACGCTGGTTTGCCAAGCAAAACAGTTCTTATGGCTTAATGCAGCAAGTGGCCTGGATGATTGCGCAGCGCTTAGTTCCCATTTTTCAGCGACAAAATATCCGAAATATTGCGGTCTGCTGTGGACAGGGCAATAATGCCGGAGATGGTTATCTGACGGCTAAATATTTAAAACAATATGGTTTTGATGTAGATATTTATGCTGCTGAATTGGGTGCATCCAAAGATTTGAACACTGCCTATCAGGAGGCAGTAAGTACTGAAATCAACATTTATGCAGGGTTTGCATTTCAAAAAAAATATGATGGTTATATTGATGCACTATTTGGCATCGGCTTAAACCGGGAACTGGGGGCAGACTGGCAACAGATCATTCAAAGTATCAATGCTGAAACAGGCCTGAAAATCGCCATTGATATTCCAAGCGGCTTACAAGCAAATAGTGGTCAGCCCTTACCCTGCGCCATTAAGGCAGATTATACCTATACAGCTTTGGGCTTGAAAGCTGGACTCTTTACCGGACAAGGCAAAGAGTTTGCCGGACAGGTGGAGGTGATTTCCCTGATTCCTACCGATGCTGAATTAAAGCCCATTGCCCAGCTTTCATCGCAGAGTATTCATTTACCGCAACGCCAAGCTTTTGGTCATAAAGGTAGTTATGGTCATGTGTTGGTCGTTGGTGGCCATGAAAATATGGGTGGTGCAGTAATGATGGCGGCTGAATCTGCGTTTAGTGCCGGGGCGGGCAAAGTCACCATTGTCTGTCATGAAAAACATCACACTGCAATTTTGGCACGTTCACCCAATATCATGCTGCGAGATATTAATGTCTTGACCAAAGTCGAGATTCAGCAATTATTAGATCATGTTGATGCCGTCAGTTTTGGCATGGGACTTGGCCGTGATGCATGGTCAGAACAGCACTATTTTAAATGGTTTCCGAAGTTAAATTCAGTTGACCATTTACATGTGGTGCTGGATGCCGATGCATTGTGGTTCTTAGCGGAGCATCCCGACATATTAAAAGCAAATAGTTATGCCACACCTCATTCGGGTGAGGCAGCAAAATTGTTGGGGTGTTCAGTCAAAGATGTTGAAAATGATCGAGTCGCAGCGATACATGCCCTTCAGGAAAAATATGCCGGACAATGGGTACTGAAAGGTTCAGGCAGTTTAATTCTGCAAGATCAGCTGTGGATTTGTACCGCCGGAAATGCCGGTATGGGAACTGGCGGTATGGGCGATGTCTTGGCGGGTATGGCTGCCAGTTTAAAGGCGCAATTTGCCGGGAAAATCCAGCTGCATGAAATTGTAACTTTGCATGCCTTGGCGGGGGATTGGCTGGCGGAGCAAGGCATACGCGGTTTACAGGCCCATTATATGCATGCAGCAATTTATCATGTGGTGAACCAAGGATAGGGTCAATGAATAGGGCAGTTAAACTGATTATTCAGGGCAAGGTTCAAGGTGTCGGTTATCGTCGTGGGCTTGCACAGCAGGTTGAAGAATTAGAGTTGAAAGGTTATGTGAAAAATCTCTCCACTGGTGAAGTGGAGGCCATGGTTGGCGGTGATGAACTGACTATTCAGGAGCTTTTGCAACGAAGTTGGCTAGGACCGAGTCGGGCAGAAGTTTCACGAATTATTCAAACACACCAGCCCAGCCAGATTCGAATCTGAAAGATTTTAAAATATTGTATTAAATGGAAACTTGACCAGAATAATGATCTAAGAGGGAAAGATGGATAAATATCTGATAGTGGCTATAGTCGTGATCGTATGTATATTCATCGTCATTTATACGCAGCGCGCTGATACGGGTACGGCGAGCAGATCATTTAAAGACATTGTGCAAAAAGAATTTAGCCCATATAAAGTTATTGAAAGAAATGGTGTGATTGTTATCGGTGAGCACAATAGGCATGATCAGTTCGAAGAACGAATCTTGATTCGAATTGATCCAAACCAAAAAAAGAACATCAGGAACTTTGGACAGAGAATAACTTTTACCTATAGCAAGCAACCCTCGATCCGGGAAATGCGTCAGGATTTTGCACCTTATCTTTAAACATGCTTAACGTCTTCTACCGCTGTAACGGCTACGACCACGGGCCATACCCCCTAAAGCATTCAGCACCGCCATTTTACTCATGCTGCCTGAAGCATGGGCATGACAAATCGCAGCAGCCAGGGCATCGGCAGCATCCTGCTGTGGTTTGATGCTTAAATTTAAAATCCGCATCACCATCATTTGTACCTGCTCTTTATCTGCTGCGCCATAACCGACCACAGACTGCTTGATTTGACGGGCAGTATATTCGGCTACCTGTAAATCCAGATTTACCAAGGCAGCAATGGCTGCGCCACGGGCTTGTCCCAGCTTTAAAGCAGAGTCCGGGTTTTGTGCCATAAACACCTGTTCGACTGCGGCTTCGGTAGGGCCATGAAATTTAACAATCCGTTCCACACCTGCAAAAATCCGTTTCAAGCGTTCAGGCATTTCCGGGGTTTCGGTACGAATGGTTCCTGCATCTACAAATGTTAATTTTTGCCCATCTTTTTCGATAATGCCATAACCTGTTAAGCGTGAACCGGGGTCAATACCGATAATTAATGACATGCAAAGCCTTTAAAAATAAAATAATGCCCATATTGTTACATAAGCGTAGCAAAAAAGCTTGATAGTGATTAAGCAGTTAATGACTACACCTTATTCATTTTGTTGAGATTAGATTAATTTTTATGAAATTATTTCTTATTGTACTGGTTGGCTTAATCCTGGAAGTTTTTGTCTGGATTGGCGTGGGTGACCTCGTCGGCAGCATGTGGTACGTATTTTTCTGGTTTGTGATTGCCTTCTTTATCGGGATGAACCTGATTCGTAAATATTCAGCGGGTTTAATGCCACAAATGCAGCAAATGCAAATGGGACAAATGAGTGGCGATCCTGCATTGACCAATAATTTGCCTAAAATTCTGGCCGGTTTTTTCCTGCTGATTCCAGGTTTAATTACCGATGTTTTGGCATTGTTAATTTTGATTCCAGGGGTGCAGAATGCCTTTAAAAATGTCATGATGAAAACCATGGCCAAACGTCAGCAAGCCATGATGGATAAAATGATGGGTGGCATGATGGGCAACATGAATGGCATGAGCGGTGATGCTCAAGGTCAAAACCCATTTGCGGATTTAATGCGTCAAATGCAAGGCATGCAGCAAGGCGGTTCACAGCATCGCGATTCCAGCATCATTGATGGTGAAGCACGTGAAGTAACACCTGAAGCGAAAAAAATTGAATTGAAAGATGTGAAAAAATAATTTTTAAAATGATATTTTTTAAGCCGAATCATCATGCTTCGGCTTTTTTATGTTCTGAATTTTTATCTAAATTATTTAAAGCTGCAATCATGCAAAAGATTAAACAAACGATATAATACGTTTTTTAAAAATCTCCACTATTTCTATGTCACTGCTTTTGACCATTTGTGCACTGCATTTTGTTGCACAGCTTAGCCCGGGACCTGATGTTTTATTGATTGCCAGAAGTTCGGCATCGACCTCAAGAGCCAATACATTAAAGATTATTCTGGGTATTTCAGTCGGCATTCTGGTTTGGGTGGTGTTGACCTTGCTGGGCTTTACTGTGCTGGTTAAACAATTTCCATGGATACAACAGATTTTAATGCTGGTCGGTGGGCTATTTCTGGCACGGATGGGCTGGGCCATGCTGAATGGCGGTTTAACAACCCTTAAACAGCACACCGGCATAGAGACGGATGGTCAGCAGGTTGCAACATCAGATGCGCAAAATTATTTTTTATCGGGATTGTTGACCAATCTCTCCAACCCTAAAACGCTGATTTATTTTAGTAGTGTCTTTTCTTTGGCCTTAAGTTCATCCGCATCGACCCATTTAAAAACACAGCTGGCCATTATTATCCCAATCCAAACTTTTTTGGTCTTTACTTTGCTCATGCTGATTTTGTCTAGGCCAAAAATTAAAACGGCCTATCAGAGTTCTGGCAGTTATATTGATGTGATTTCGGGTGGGTTATTTCTGATGTTCGCCATCTGGTTATGGTATGACGTACTTGCCATATTTTAATACTCTTTGCTGATAGCATCAGTCGCAGGAGTAGATGAGGGAGTAGCAGTGCGTACTTCCTCATTTTTTTCGCCTTGAGAATAGCGATTGGGTTTTAAGGTCGTTTCTGTATTTTCTGAGCCTTTATAGCTGCGACTACGGTTGGCACGTTCGCGTAAGCCGCCTTTTTTAATCAGTTGAACCATAAGATCCTCCCTTTCAAGTTATTCAGGGTTATTTTACTCAAAATACGAGCCTTTAGGGAGAAGATTAAAATATACAGATTTAAGGGTGATGTTTTGTGTTTCAAATAGGGACTCTTTATTTTGAGGTTTTTATTTTTTTATAAAAATTAGTATCTTGAATTTGTGCTGGAACTATTTTTACTTGGGTGACTTTACTTATAGATCAATAAGCTTGTATTCTCAAAAAGACTGGCTTAATATTTTATTGAAACTCCGGTCCATTAGTGCTAAAAGATGGAAAATAAAAACAAAAATAGTAGGAGCATAGCTATGCTATATCAATATCATTGTGCCTGTTGTAACAAAGTTGTTGAATCGACTGAAAAGGAATGTAGTAGTTGCGGTTCACATAATATAAGAAGTCCTTATGGTTTCTGGATTTTGTGTATTTTAACCTGTCTGGCAGCCGTTATTCTTTTTAAAATTAGCCATGTTTATTTACAGGATCATCAAGATGTTCCTCTGCAACCTTCTGTACTGGAAGTGATTAGTACTAGACAATAACAGAATTCAGTTTGAGTGATTGAAAAAAATCCTGATTTTTGACCGTCAGGATTTTTTTGTTGAGTAACTTTTAGATTTTATGGATTTAAAAAGTCTGCCTGATTGATGGTAGACAGAGCCAGATTCACTTCAAAAATTTTTCCACGAATATTATTGATGCCAAAACTTTGCAGACGTGCAGTGTGCATATTTAAGTATTTTTCTGCATTCGCTTGGCTGTCAAATAAATAGATACCGCCCGCTTCCTTGGTGGCACTATTTTCTGTCCATATTTTCCATAAGATGCCATCTTCCTGATTAATGCTTTCAGCAAGTTGTTGATAGGCCTGACTCATTTCCTCGCCAAATGGACCTTGAGAAGGGAAGTCAACTTGAAGAATAACAGCCATATTTTTATCCTATGCCATAAAACGATGATTGATCATAACATTGTAGTCTTTGCTATATTAACCTGAGTTCGATATAAAAAAAGAGTAGAAAAAAAGCCCTGTTTTTGTAACATATTGGTTCTCAAGACAAAATGTTATAAAACAAGGCTTCTCAATGGATC
>NZ_JBIQOC010000088.1:0-18339 GCF_044130295.1 Acinetobacter uliginosus
TGATTTCGCCCTGAAAATGCCGACCATGGAAAGGATTCATATGCTGCACCTTTAGCTAAAACAGTCTTCAGCTTACCATTCGTGGTTATTTGCAACAGTGCCCTTCAGCTTACCATTCGTGGTTATTTGCAACAGTGCCGTAATTCCACCCAGGAAGAATGCCAAGCCCTGGAAAGATTCTAAAATCAGTTCAATAGAACGAAATGAGTTACTTCAAACGGTTAAGCATTTAGGCAGAACCCTATGGAAAAAATGGTCGGGCTATCACCGTCGCAGTTTGGTGGAAACCAAGATGCATTGCATCAAATTATTAGGAGATAAGCTGACGGCAAGACATTTTCAAAGTCAGGTCAATGAAGTTCATGCGCGTGTGGCAGTTCTGAATAGATTTACGGAATTAGGTAGACCTCACACCCAAGTTGTCACTTAAATTTGAATGGATTGGGGAAAACTCAGCTTTTGAATGTTTATGCAACAAAGCCGGTTTTAGTTATAAACTTATTCATTCAGGAATTATATTGCTGAATGAATAAGTCTAATTGATTTATTTATGCAACCCAACTATTCATTTGATTCATTTGATTCATTTGATTCATTTGATTCATTTGATTCATTTGATTCATTTGATTCATTTGATTCATTATTTTTAACTTGTTTTTGTTTAGAATTTTCAACTTTAGAAGCTTTTAAATTCTTTTCAAGAAATAACAAGCCGCCATCTGCATAACTAAAACTTGCGATACTAAAGAATGCACTAATTAACAGTAATTTAGTACAAAATTTATTTTTGAATAGCATGTTTATTTACTCTCATTTAATACTTGTTAGATATTCTAACTTTAAAGAATTAACACCCAGAGGACTCATAAATTACATTCTTGTAATTTTAAAATGTCTCAGGATGGTGTTTAAAGTGCGTGTGATAAATAGAAGTGTAATACAGGAAAATGGTAAGGTTTATCAGCCTAGTCATCTGTCCATTATGTAGAAAGAGCAGCACTTTAATGTTTATGCTGTTCCAATGTATTACATTCCTTACTTTCTATTTGTAACGTAATTTCAGTAATACTATGATTATGTTTTAGAACGTCTAAGGCCTTTTGATAGAGCTGATCTGGATCGCTATTAGGAGCAACCAAATGAGCAGTTAAATGAATGTTTTTTGAAGATATAGCCCAGACTTTCAACTGATGAATCCCTTCAACACCCTCTAGCATCAATAAATCATTTCTTAACGACTCAATATCAATCTCATCAGGAACCCCTTCAAGCAAAATATGGATACTTTGTTTTAATAAAACCCAAGTTCGAGGTAAAACCCAGAAGCCAATTAACACAGCGATTACGGTATCTACCCACATCCACTGGGTAAAATAAATGACCACTCCTCCGATAATCACGCCTATCGATCCCAGTGCATCACTAAGGACTTCTAAATATGCGCCTTTCACATTTAGACTTTCTTGAGCACTCGCAGAAAGGATTTTCATTGAAATCAAATTTATGACCAAACCAATGACTGCGACAATCATCATTCCAACACTTTGAATTTCAGCAGGATGCGTAAAGCGTTGGTAAGCTTCATAGACAATATATATCGCCACCACAAAAAGCATCACTGCATTAAACAGAGCCGCTAAAATTTCGAATCGCTGATAGCCAAAAGTTCTTTTATCATCTGCGGCTTTTTTACCAATTTTGATAGCAGCAAGAGCAATAGCTAATGCGGCTACATCAGTAAACATGTGAGCGGCATCAGACAGTAATGCTAAACTTTGGGTAATAAAAGCAGCGACAACTTCTACTATTAAAAAAGTAGTCGTTAAACCCAAAGCAAACATTAATTTCTTACTATTTCCTTCAGTAACAACCGCATGGCTATGATCATGATGTTCTGACATAAAATTTTCCTTATTCAATCCATGATTAGCAGAGATACTTGAGACAGGCTCAATATCTCTGCTAAAAATTGCTTAATCTAATGGATTAAGAAGCTTTCTTTTCATTCATCCACCGGTACAGTACAGGCAGTAAAACCAATGTAAGCAGGGTAGAGGAGATAATTCCTCCAATGACTACAGTCGCTAAAGGTCTCTGTACTTCTGCCCCAGTCCCGGTTGCCAAAGCCATCGGAACAAACCCAAGCGAAGCAACACAAGCGGTCATCAGCACAGGTCTAAGACGCAAAATTGCACCCTGCCACGTTGCATAATAAAGGTCATATTGTTGTCGCAACTCTTTGATAAAGGTAAGCATGACTAAGCCATTCAGTACAGCCACCCCCGATAGTGCAATGAAGCCAACCCCTGCTGACATGGATAATGGAATGTCACGCAACCACAACGCGATTAAGCCTCCACATAAGGCAAACGGTACACCACTAAAGACCAGTAAGCTTTCTTTGATATTATGGAATACAGCCATCAATAAAATAAAGATCGTCAACAATGCGAGCGGAACCACCAATTGCATACGCGCTTTTGCAGACATCAGATTTTGAAATTGACCGCCATAATCTATCCAATAACCGCTTGGTAATTCCTGTTTGGATAACGTGCTCTGAAGCTCTGTTACGAATGAGCCTAAATCACGTCCTTCTACATTTGCAGTAATAACCACTCGACGTTTACCATTTTCACGGCTGACCTGATTAATACCCAGGATATTTTCAACGCGTGCCACATCTTGCAGTTGGACTAAACCACCATTCGGCAATTGAATAGGAAGTACCGCTAACTGTTCAGGACTACGCTGGGATTCATCTAGACGGATGACAAAATCAAAACGCTTGTCTCCCTGTAAAATTGTTCCAACATTCTGGCCACCGACACTTGTAGCTACCAGATCCTGAATTGCTCTTACCGACAAGCCATATTGTGCAGCTCTGGACTTATCCACCTCTACATTCAACAAGGGTAAGCCACTGGTCTGTTCTACATTAACGGCTGTCGCGCCTGAAATTGAGTTAATTTTTTGAGAAATTTTATTCGCTTCGCGATTTAGAATCTCCATGTCATCACCAAATAATTTGACACCCACATCACTTCGCACCCCTGAAATTAACTCGTTAAAGCGCAGTTCAATGGGTTGCGAGAACTCACTGTTATTTCCCGGCAATGTCGCTAAGAAAGTAATCATTCTTTGGCGAAGCTCATCAATCGTTTGTTTTGGATCAGGCCATTCATCATGAGGTTTTAACAGTACCACGCCATCTGAAATGTTGGGTGGCATAACATCTGTGGCCACTTCTGCTGTACCGGTACGGGCAAAGATCGCTTTAATTTCAGGAAATTCTTTCAACAGTAACTTTTCAGTATTTTCCTGCATTCTCAGTGACTGTTCTAACCCTGTACTTGGGGAACGCATTTGCTGAACAGCAAAATCACCTTCACCCAGTTGAGGTGCAAACTCGCTACCTGTTTGAGTGGCTAGCACGCCCGTAAGCACTAAAATACAGGCAGCCACAATAGTCACAAATAAACGAAGCTCATAGGCTTTATCTAAAAGCAGTTCATATTTGGTTTTAAGCCAATGCATCCAGCGACTTTCGGTTTCCTTGACTTCTCCAGTGACAAATAGGGCAACTGCGGCTGGCACAAAAGTGACAGATAAAATCATGGCCCCAATTAAAGCCAGTACAACAGTCATTGCCATAGGATGGAAAAGTTTGGCTTCTACACCCGTCAGGGTAAAGATAGGTAGATAAACCACCAAAATAATTAACTGTCCAAAGATGAGAGGACGACGCGCCTGTTTTGCAGCCAAGAAGACTTCTTTAAATCTTTCAGAACGGCTAAGTAAACCACCTTTCAGCTTCTGAGCTTCTGCTAGCCGACGGATACAGTTTTCTACAATAACCACTGCACCATCAATAATAATACCGAAGTCCAGTGCCCCTAAACTCATCAGATTTGCACTAATCTTCTGCTCTGCCATTCCCGTCAAGGTAAACAGCATTGACAGTGGAATAACGCAAGCCGTGATCAGCGCAGCACGGAAATTACCTAGAAAGAGAAATAAAATAACAATGACGAGGATTGCACCCTCAATCAAATTTTTCTGAACGGTTTTGATCGCCCGATCAACCAAATGCGTACGGTCATACACAGTCTCAATCACCACACCTTTAGGTAGCGATTGCTGGATCGATTGCACCTTTTCATCAATGGCTTGAGCAACGGTACGGCTATTTTCTCCCATCATCATCATGGCAATACCCAATACAGTTTCTTCACCATTATAGGTTGCAGCCCCTGTTCTTAAGTCATGACCAATTGAGACATTGGCGACATCTGCCACCCGAATCGGATAGCCGTTTTTATTGGCAATACTGATGTTCTGGATATCTTCAATCGTGTTTAAAGTGCCGGGAACACGAACCGTTAGCTGTTGTCCATTTTTCTCAATATAGCCAGCACCACGGTTTTCATTATTCTCTGTTAAGGCAGTTTGTAAATCAGACAAAGGAATTTGCAATTGTTGCAATCGGTTCAGATCAGGGGCAACCACATAGGTTTTATTAAAGCCACCGATACTGTTGATCTCAGCAACGCCTTTTACGCGCTGTAATTGCGGTCTTACAATCCAATCCTGAATTTCACGTAAATCCATCGCCGAATAAGGGGTTCCATCCGGCTTTTTAGCATTTGGTTCGGCTTTAATCACCCATTGATAGATTTCACCTAAACCTGTCGAAATAGGCGACATGTTAGGTTGCACATCTTCAGGCATTTCTCCCATTGCTTCTTGCAAGCGCTGGTTGATAAGCTGTCTGGCCCAGTAAATATCCGTGCCATCTTCAAAAATGATGGTCACTTGCGATAAGCCGTAGCGTGAAATCGAACGGGTTTGTTCCATTTTCGGCATGCCTGACATGGCATTCTCAATGGGATAGGTAATCCGCTGTTCCATTTCCAAAGCCGTAAAGCCATTGGCTGAAGTGTTAATCTGCACCTGAGTATTGGTAATATCCGGTACAGCATCAATCGGTAACTTTTGATAACTATAAATACCAATAGCAATCCAGGCTGCAATAAACAGCATAATCCAAATGGCGTTATGGATAGAAAACTGGATCAGCCGATCAAACAGCCCTTCAGGTTTTACCGATTCGTGGTCTGGAATGTGAGGGCTTTTAGTGCTCATGTGAAGCCTCTCCTTTTTCCATCTCAGATTTCAGTAAGAAACTGCCTTGAGCTGCATATTTTTGTCCCTGATTAAGCCCATTTACCACTTCAATCCACTGGCTATCCCCAGACGATTGCCCTAATTTCACCGGTTGCGGACTGAATTCAACTTTCTGTCCATGCTGAGTGGCGACAAAAACCACATCTTTTCCATCGACATTCTGAACTGCGGACTTAAGTACCCGTAATGCGGTACTTTCACTGCGTTGTTGCAACTGTACGTTTACCATCAAGTTTGGACGTAATTCGGTTGCATTCGATTCAACTTTTGCTCGCACCTGAAGACGGCCTGTTTGAATATCCGCTTCAGTATTTAAAGTCTGAATAACAGCCTGATAGACCTTTTCCGTTTGCAAGGATTTAAATTCGATCTTTTGATTCGGGGCTAAGCCCATAATTTCAGAATTTGGAACAATAAACTCAAGCCAGAGTTGATCTAACCGGTCTATCGTAAAGAGTTGATCGGCTAACTGAACATTTTCCCCGAGAACCAAATCCTTTTTACTGATCACGCCAGAAATGGGAGCTTTCAAAATATAGCGTCCGTTACTGGCATTCACTGCACCAAATGCACTTAAACGTGATTGGGCCGCTTGAACCTGAATTTGTGCCCGTTTATAGCTGTTATAAGCACGTTGATAGTCCTGTTTTGCTGAAATGCCCTGTGACCAAAGCTGACGCTCACGATCATAGTCTTGTTTCGCCAGTTCAAGGTTGGTTTGTTCAATTTTAAGATTGGCCTGCTGATCAACTAGATCAGGAACAAGCAACGCAGCCAAAGGCTGTCCTTTCTGAACTTTTTGACCGAGTTCTACATAGACATTTTCTACATGACCACTAAAACTCGGTGAGACGTGCGCTTGCTGGTCAGTATTCACATTCAGTTTGGCAGGATAAGAACTTAATTTAACCACCGGGCCTTGATCGACCGCTGATAATTGTATGCCCTGTTCCACCAGTTGCTTGGCAGTCAGGCTCACACCTTCTGCATGCTCTTCGGTTTCACCACCATGTTCTTCTCCCCCTTCTTCCTCGGCATGTTCATCTGATGTTTCAGATTTATTCTTACCCGTTAAGATCAAGAAAATACTGAGGAGTACGGTAGCGCCGATGACCAAACTAATCAGTAGGGGTTGAGAGATTTTTCCGCTCTGTTTTTTTAAGCTGTTTTTAAGATCGAACATGTTAATTTCCCCCACCAATGACAGGCATGGCCTGTATGTCTTGCCATAAATTTTGATTGATTTGTGCAATAGCATCTTTCGACATGACTTCACTTGGGCTAATGCCTAAGCTCAAACTTTCTGCTTCAATGGCCTTTTGCCAGCCATCCCGTAACAACTGGACTTTACGCAGACGGATGTCTTGTAATTGAAGCGTGGCTTGCTGAACATCGGTTAAAGCAAACTTGCCTGCCAAGAAACCTTGTAGCGTCTTACTTTGAACTTGAGTCGCCAAAGGAATTTGAGTCTCGTCAACGACTTTGAATTGCAGCTCTAAACCCTGCAACTCGGTTAAAATTGTGCCTATTTGCAGCGCATTTTGCTTCAGATAAAATTCTTTCTGACGCTCTAATAAGTTCATTTTTTCTTGCGCGATTTTTATGCCATTTTGCTGACGATCGAAAATATTAAGCGGTACACTAACTCCGACTACTAATTGATTTTGTGTGGAGTTTTCCAAGGATTGGGTGCGGTTGACACCTAGGTTTAAAGTGGGGTTAGGACGTGCCTTTGCTCTTAGTTGATCAACCGTTGCTTGAGACTCTAATACCAGTAAAGCTCGATATTTCTCAACGTAGTTTTCCGCTAAATATTCTTGAACCTGTCCATGAGTCGATTTTGGCCAGAGCTTTTGTGAAGAGAGGTTTACCTGCAATGACTTATCAGACGTACCCCATAAATTTGATAATTGTTGGGTGGCCACTTGTACCTGTAAGTCTGCCTGTCTAAAAAGGCGTATATTTTCAGCATGACTTAAACGTGCGCGATTCACATCTACTTGCGCGATACCGCCCGCAGTAAAGCGCTTCTCGATCGCTTTAAGGTTTTCTTCACTCACCCGAAGTTGTTCATTGACAATGTTTCTTTCAAGTTCAGCAATGGCCAGTTGTGACCATACATATTTCACCGCAAGCTCAATTTGCGCTTGATAAATCTTCTGCTTCAGTGCTGTTTTATCTGTAGAGAGACTGGCTAATTTTTGGTTTGCTTTTCGCTCACCAAAAATATCCAAGGGTTGTGATATGCCAATGGCAAGCTCTTTTTCATTATTTGAACCAAAGCCCGTTTGTTCAACTGACAATTCAGGATTTTTAAACAGCTTACTTTGCTGAAGATTCGTGGCATTAATACTATTTTGCGTTTCCCAGAAATTTTGGGACGCTTGATATTGGTTAACCTGCTCAATAGCTTGCTGCAGCGTTAAATCTTGAGTACTGGCGACTACGGAAGTACTGATGCTGATCATTGCAGATAGCAAGATACCGCTACCTAAGGCTGACCAGGATAAATTCAGGATGGAGGTATCCTGATGTAATTTGTTTTTTGACATGAAAATGCCCCACGCATAATGAAATTAGGAGTGGTGGGCTTTTATAAGACTACCCCACCAATAGTAGGGGCAAATCGGGAGGCGGGGTTAATTGATTCAGATAAGGGGATTTATAAAAAGTTCTTCCCAAATAAGTTGGGGTAATGCCGGTCTCAAAATCAGCTTTAAGCTTCAGATCATCGGGTGGGTCAATCTGAATCACGATTGTATTTGAGAAATGACTGCACTTTTCGTTAAAACAAACCTTCTGACAATAGTCATAGATTTCTTTATAGTTTTCTAGGGAATAAAGTGCTTGACGAGGACTATCACTCTTTTCGTCTAAATCGATTGGATTAGAGAGTATTGAATTGGGTATGTTTGGCATTTCATGCAGACACGCGGCCTCTGCCACACTCCAAATATTCTGGAATGTGAATAAGAGTACCAATATCTGGATTAGAAATGTTTTTCTCTTCATACACAAATCTGTATTTAAAACACCAATAAAGAAGCTGTCCAGATCTATCAAAGATCTGATCACAGAATTTGAGTAACCTTAAACTTTTTGCAGCCTTAAGTAAAGATATACAGAGTTTTTGAAAAAAGCATAGGTCTAGATAATCAAGCTAGATTTTTTAAAACTCCACATTGGTCAATTGTACATAAACCATCACAAGTACCTCTTAAATCAGATAGTTGTTCAATAAGCTTTTGTTGCTTGATTATATTTTCTCTGATAGCACTGACATGTAAGTCAATTAATTCATTCACCCCTGAACAATTTTTCTCAGGTTTGTCTTTATAGGTAAGTAATTGACGAATTTCATTCAAACTCATATTTAAAGTTCGGCAATTCAAAATAAATTTAATTCGCTCAACATAGCCTACATCGTAAAGGCGGTAATTTCCTTCCGTTCTTTCGGGTTCCGGAATTAAACCTTCCTTTTCATAAAACCTAATTGTTAATACTGAACATGAGGTTTTTTTAGAGAGTTCACCAATTTTTAAATGCATTGAGTTGGTATTTCCAAAAAATCTTGACTCTATAGTAACTATAGGGATTCTAATGTTCAAAGTTTATAAATTTTTTTAATGGGTATAACTATGAGTGGCTGTGGATGTAGTAAAGAAACACCATGCGAAGATAAGAAATCTCAACAAGAAAATCATCCATCAATTGCAGAAGCAAGCAATTCAAAGAATTGTGATAATACGCCTAGCTGTTGTGGTGAAGAGGAAGAAGAAAAATCTTCATCTCCTTGCTGTAACACTTCAAACAGTTGTGAAGATACCGCTCAATCCTGTTGTGGTTCTGATCCCAAAGAAAGTTTAAGCACTGAAAACGTTTTAAAAGATTCGCACTACATGAGTGAATACTTAGTTCCCAAAATGGATTGTTCTGCGGAAGAACAGATGGTTCGTATGGCGCTATCTTCAATTGATGGTGTTCAAAAACTCATCTTTGATTTACCTAACCGGTCTTTAAAGGTTCTACATAATCAAAAAGATGAAAATATAACTACCAAACTTGAAGCTTTGGGTTTTGGTGCAAAGCTTGTGAAGACTGAAACTTATATAAGCAATCAACAGGCTAAGCAAACAAGTACCTATACCATTCCTAAAATGGATTGCTCTGCTGAAGAGCAAATGGTCCGTATGGCTCTTGCAGATATTGAAGCAGTTAAAGGTCTTACTTTTGATCTTCCCAATCGAAAACTGAAAGTCTTCCATAATGAAGGGATTCAGCAAATTACGGCTAAACTCGAAGGACTGGGTTTTGGGGCGAAACTTGATGAAACACAGCTTTCTACAGGCGATATACCTAATGAACCTGATCCTGTGAGACAAGCTAAAGTACTTAAACTGTTATTAGGCATTAATGCTCTACTGTTCTTTATAGAATTCATCAGCGGAATTATTGCTGCGTCTACAGGATTGATTGCTGATTCTCTAGATATGTTTGCCGATGCAGCCGTTTATGGTATTGCGCTATATGCCGTCGGAAAAGCTGCGAAATATCAAGTGAAAGCAGCCCATTTCGCAGGTTGGATTCAGTTATTACTTGCTGTCATCGTGATTATTGATGTCATTAGACGATTCATGTTTGGAAGCGAGCCAGAATCAACGCTCATGATTGTTATTGGCCTGCTCGCACTTATAGCTAACGTGACATGCTTATATCTTATTTCTGGTCATCGAGAAGATGGCGCACATATGAAAGCCAGTTGGATTTTCTCGGCGAATGACGTTGTCGTAAATATGGGCGTTATATTTGCCGGTGTACTCGTGGCGTGGACGGGATCAGCTTATCCAGACTTAATCATTGGCATCCTGGTTTCTTTATTCGTGCTTAATGGTGCTCGAAAGATTTTGGCTTTGAAGTAAGAGTATCGAAAATGAATCTATTTCAAGTTAAACAAAATCAGATCGTCAAAATTAGAGATCTCAAAAAAGGTAATCAATACAGTCATACCACTGATCCCGTATTGGAACGGCTCCAACTATTAGGTTTTAGAGAGGGTGAAACTCTACAAGTACTCGCTAAAGGTGTTTTTGGCGGAGATCCTGTTTTAGTTCAAATTGAAACTTCAAGATTCGCATTAAGAAAGAATGAAGCTGAAAGAATTTTTGTAGAGTTAGTATCCAATGAAGATTAAGAACATTGCATTAGTCGGTAATCCAAATTGCGGAAAAACCTCTTTATTTAATACGCTTACTGGTACGCGACAAAAAGTTGCCAACTATGCTGGGGTTACCGTAGAAAGAAAAGAAGGTTCTTTTAAATTACCTTCTGGTGATGCAATACGAGTATTGGACTTACCCGGAACTTACAGTTTAAAACCTAGTAGTTTAGATGAAGAAGTCACCAGGGCAGTTTGTTTGGGCGAGCTAAAAGGTGAAATTCTACCCGATATTTTTATATGCGTTGTAGATGCCACAAATTTAAGCTTACATTTGAGCTTGGTTCTCGAAGTTCGTGCTCTAAATCGCCCTATGATTCTTGTATTAAATATGATGGATGAGGTCAAAAAGCGTGGTATTTCCATTGATAAGGATAAACTGTCTCAACTGTTAGGTATCCCTGTAGTTGAAGCTGTCGCAGTTAAAACAAAAGGAATTCAAGATTTAATTAATCAATTAGATCAAAAAAATCTTTTTATTACTCCTTATCATTCTGAATTAAGTCATTTTGAACAGGTCAAACAAATCACCAAACAAGTTATTTTAAATAATGACAGTGGTGATAAAAGAACCGCATTTCTAGATAAAATTTTTCTACATCCTGTATTGGGTTTAGTAATCTTAACTTTAACCATGTTTGTGATGTTCCAGGCGGTATTTATATGGGCAACGCCTTTTATTGAATTCATTGAAAATTTTGTCGCATGGCTCAGTGATTTTATTGGACCACTAATCCAACATCCTCTATTAAAAAGCTTGGTTGTGGATGGGGTAATTGCTGGTGCAGGTAGCGTGCTTGCATATATGCCTCAGATTTTGATTTTATTCTTCTTCATTTTAATGCTTGAAGAGTCAGGCTATTTACCCCGAGCAGCATTTCTTTTAGATAAATTAATGTCTAAAGCCGGGCTTAGCGGCCGTTCATTTATTCCTCTGCTATCCAGTTTTGCTTGTGCGATTCCCGGAATTATGGCAACCAGAAGTATCAGCTCTGAACGGGACCGATTAGCAACAATTATGATTGCACCCTTGATGACCTGTTCAGCAAGATTGCCAGTATATGCTTTATTGATCGCGGCATTTATTCCGAACCAATTAATCTACGGCTGGTTAAGTCTGCAAGGATTAGTCCTTTTTGGTCTTTATATGTCGGGAATAGTCTCAGCGTTATTAGTTTCAGTGTTTCTGAAATTGGTTCGAAAAGATAAAACTGAAAGTATTTTTATTTTTGAACTTCCCACATACCGAATTCCAGATATTAGAAATATTGCATTAGGCTTATATGATAGGGCAACTATTTTCTTAAAACGAGTTGGTGGCATTATCGTCGCACTGTCTATCTTGTTATGGGTGCTAGTCACGTTCCCTCAACCACCAGATAATGCAAGCATGCCGGCCATTAACTATAGTTTAGCTGGTCAGTTAGGACATTTAATTCATCCTATATTTGCGCCTATTGGGTTTACATGGGAAATATGTATTGCACTCATTCCTGCTATGGCAGCAAGGGAAGTTGTAATTGCTGCTCTTGGGGTGATTTATGCGATGTCAGGTGATGAAGATACAGTAACTCAAAGTCTGTTAAGTCAAATTTCAGGCCCGGATGGATGGGGGTTAGCCACAGGTTTATCATTATTGGTATGGTTTATTTTTGCTCCCCATTGTCTTGCTACGTTAGCAACAATTAGACGAGAAACTGGCAGCTGGAAACAGCCCATCATTATGGCAACTTATTTGTTTGCATTAGCCTACATCTTTTCATTCATCACATATCAAGTTGCGAGTAAGTTTTAATTAGCAAATGAATAAAAGAGGGGGGGAGCTAGCTCCCCCCCCCCTTTATTAAATTACTCGATGTAAGCGTGGGCTTCTGAATACTTTTATCTAACTATAACAACTACTTAAATGTTTAAATCTCTAGGTTTTGAATAGTCGAGGTATCAGACGAATATAGATTGGTAAAAAGCATAGTTCAACGATAGTCTGAGTCAAGATTACAGCAGGAATTATGGGCATACTTCCCGGAATTGCAAAAGCTAATGGAAGAATAACAAATGAATTTCTATATGATGCTGAAAAGGACACAGCACTAGCAGAGCCAGATTCTAATCGAAAAATACGAGCAATTATCCAACCCACGAATGGAGCAATAATGGCAAAAGAAATATAAATTGGTAAAGCTTGAAGAGCTGCACTTTTTGCAAGCCCAATTTGAGGCATAACTGATGCTAGGACGATAAACAAAACTAGGGCTGTGGCAGGTACAGGAAATAAGTTTAGGCTTTCAGCCACTTTTTCTGCTTGTTCATTTCTATTCCCAATGAACTGAACTATAGCTGCCATTGCTAAGGGTGCAACAATGAACCATACAAACGCATGGACAAAAGGACCAATTTCAACAAGCTGAGCTACCTCTTCTCCGAGGAGTACACCAAGATAAATTGGTAGTAAGATCATTTGGATAAGCAATAATACAGGTGTCATCGCAAGTAATAATCTTGCATTACCTTTCCCAACATGGGTGAAAGTAATCACATAATCAATACACGGTGCTAGTAGAACAAAAAGTACAGCTAAACGAATAAGTGGGTTTTCAGGTAAAAATTGTATTAGACCTGCCGTAATTAAAGGTAAGGCAATAAAGTTAGTAATAAGTAATGCAGAAATAAAACGTAAATTTTTTAATGCCTTGCCAATTTCTGCAATAGGTACTTGTAAAAAAGTAGCAAATAACATTAATGCCAGTGCAGGGTTAATCAAACTTTCTAAAATCGTCGCTCCACTGATGGTTAATCCAAAAATAACTCCGATAAAGATGGTACAGAAGTAGATTTTGACTTGATTATCTTCAAGAAAATTTCGAATATTTTCCATTTTAATTGAGTTACTCACTTGCTTTTAAATAGCGGTATACCGCCTGGCGACTAATTCCAAATGCCTGGCCTAATGCCATTTTTGAAGGGTACTTTCCTTCCTTCCATTCTTGTCTTAAAGCTTCAGCCTGTTCAGGTTTCAATTTATGTACACGCCCTTTGTACTTTCCTTGAGCAGAGGCCAGTTTTATTCCTTCTTTTTGACGCTCTAAAATGATCTCACGTTCGAACTGTGCAAAAGCGCCCATCAATTGCAGCATCAAATTATCCATCGGGGTAGATTGAGCAGTGAAAGTAATATTTTCTTTTACGAACTGGATGGCAATTCCTCGTTTGACCAGTTTATCTACTTCAGTGACTAAATCTTTTAAGCTTCGAGCAAAACGATCCATGGAATGTACAATCACCCTGTCCCCTTCCCGGACATAGTTCAACATTTCCTGAAATTTCGGTCGGTCGGTATTTTTACCCGAAGCTCGGTCAACAAAAATCCGGTCGATTTCAATTCCCTCAAGTTGACGTCCTGTATTTTGCTCGACTGAACTCACCCGGACATAACCTACTTTTTGACCTTTCACTCTTTCACTCCCCAATTGGATAAAAATGAACAATTTCGTAAATTATAAATCTTTAATATCAAAGTTACATGTTATATATGATTAAAAATCATTTAAATGATACATAAAATCCGGGACATTCTGAGTGTTGCTTTAGGGTATAGTCTAATATTACAAGCATTAATAAGAAGGTACTTTTATTTTTAAATCTCTGAGCAAAAAAATCATTTACAAACTCGCCCTTAATCAAGGGCATTTTTAGCCTCCACTTAATATAAAATTTCTTATGCGAAATTCGACTGTTAGCTTCCAAGTGGAAATGTCCTAGATAAAATGAGCTGATTAATTATTTATTCAGCTCACAATATGAGCCGAATGAATGTTATATTCAACTCATCTGAAATTTTAGATGAGCGATTGAAAATGCAGGAATGGATCTGGCAAGTAGAAAACTGGACAAATTTTACGTGGCTAGATTCAATTATCTTGCCTAAAACCAGACAGATATATCAAAAAATAGGAATTCTTCTTGGGCAAAGTCAGCATGATTTAGCAAAAGAACAGTTCACCCTAGATACTCTGCTTGCCAATCTTGTTGCTTCATCTGCAATTGAAAATGAAACAATCAATGTTTTTTCATTGCGATCATCTCTAGCTCAACGCTTAGGTGTCACACTTGAACAGCCTTATCCAAGCTCAGATCGATCAGAAGGTTTAGCCAATATCATGCTAGATGCGCTTAACGATGTTAAGCAACCATTGACTATTGAGCGTCTCATGCAATGGCATCGTTGGCTTTTCAATGACCCGGATTGGACAATGCAACGTTTACGCATTGGTCAACTTCGGGGATCAGAGCCTATGCAGGTCGTTTCAGGTCGATTGGATTATCCTAAAGTACATTTTGAAGCACCGCCAAGAGAAGGCTTAGAAGAACGCTTAAATACATTCATAGCGTGGTTTAATCAAAGTCTGAATGATTCATTGCTTGATCCTCTGTTACGTGCAGGCATTACCCATTTATGGTTTGTTACCCTACATCCTTTTGATGATGGTAATGGACGTATTACACGTACCCTTACAGACCTTGCTTTAGCTCAAATGGATGAACAGAGTATCCGTTTGTATGCAATGTCTACTGCGATATTAAATAAACGTAAAAGTTACTATGAGATATTAGAACAAACTCAAAAAAATGATTCTGATATCACAGATTGGCTAGTTTGGTTTCTAGATACATTGAATGATAGCCTTGAAAAAACCTTAGCACAGATCAATCGAACATTATTTAAAAGTCAATTTTGGCATAAGTATTCAAATTTAGCCCTGAGTGAAGAACAACGCAAAGTCCTAAATCGTTTATTAGACGGTGGCGAGAATGGCTTTGAACATGGTATCAGTGCGTCACAATATCAAAAGGTTGCTAAAGTCAGTAAAGCAACAGCTACTCGCCATTTATCAGATCTACTTGAGAAAAAATGTATCGTCAAATTAGAAGGTGGTGGACGTAATACACGCTATCAGATCAATACTCAGTTATAGATTATTCTAAGTAATAAAAAACCCCAGCATCAGTCCCGGGGTTTTTTATTATCTAAACTTCTTAAATCAGAGTTGGATGAGCATCTAGAATACGAATTAAGGTCGCTGCAGGGCCAGTCGGATAGCGACGGCCTTGTTCCCAGTTCTGTAGGGTTCTCGCACTAATATGCAGACGTGCAGCGAATTCTGCCTGGGTTAAACCAGTTTTCTCACGTACTTCTTTAATATCCGGTAATTCAAGCTCAGTCACTCGACTTGCTTTCATTTCATTGCGTTTGATGGCACCAGCTTCTTTGATTGAAGCAACCAGATCATCAAATAAGTTGTTATCCATGAAATTGCTCCTTCACTAATTGACGCAAAATCGAGGTCTCTTTGTCTGTCAGATTATCTTTCACAGACTTTGGATAAGCCACCAGGAAAAAGATCTGATTATCTTCTGTGACCCAGTAATAGATCACCCGGATACCGCCACTTTTACCTTTATTACCTTGAGCACAACGTACTTTACGAATTCCACCGCCATTCTTGATTAAGTCACCTTTATCAGGCTGTACCAAGAGATCTTGCTGGAGCTGACGATAATCTTCATCACTCACAAGCTCTTTGATTTGCTTGGTAAAGATACTGGTTTCAATGAATAGCATAGATTTAAGTACGTCAATGGCGTATAAGATTTTAGCAGTTCTAGAACAAAAAAACGAGAGCCTACAGCGCTTATTTCGCATACTCTGCATTAAAATGAGGCTGTCTCATGTCTAGGATACCGAGAGCAGTCCAAGAGATAAAAATACCAAAGTAGAGTTTTTTTACAGTTATAGACAAACCTGCATATCGGCAGTTGCTGATCAAGAAAACTTGGGAAAAATAATTTTTCTAAAAATAAATAAAAGTTGAATATTACAGTTTCATAAGGTACTGAATTTGGTACCTTACGCCTAGGGCGTGTCATCAATTAACTTGAGGAAAACCGCCTTGTCCCCATTATACTTTTATGACTAAACGCTATGCATTAAGAGATGATCAGTGGGAACAGATTAAAGATCTATTACCTGGACGAATGGGTACTGTTGGAGTAACGGCCAAAGACAACCGACTCTTTGTTGAAGCTGTATTGTATCGGTATCGTTCAGGTATTCCGTGGCGAGACTTACCAGAACGCTTTGGTGATTTTAGAGTCGTGCATACTCGTTTTAGCCGTTAGGCTAAAACAGGCGTGTGGCAGAGGGTCTTTGAAGTGCTGTCACATGACAGTGACAATGAATACGCCATGTTAGACTCCACTATTGTACGTGCTCATCAACACAGCGCTGGGGAAAAAAAATCAGGCGATTGGACGCAGTAAAGGTGGCTTAAGCACCAAAATCCATGCCCGTACTGATGCTTTAGGCAACCCGACAGGATTTTATCTCACTGATGGGCAGGCCCATGACTTAAACGGTTCAGATGTGTTGCTAGACTTATCGTTGAGCCAAACCTGGCTTATGGATAAAGCCTACAACTCCAAGGATCGGGTCATTGATCCAATTTTAGAGGCGAAGGGTCAGGTTGTGATGCCAGCGAAAAGTAATTCTATTGATCAGCGTGATTATGACCTGCATCTCTACAAGGCAAGACATCTGATCGAGAACTTCTTCGCCAAGCTCAAGCAGTATCGCGCTATTGCCACACGCTATGATAAATTGGCTCAAAACTTCCTATCAGCGATCTACCTGGCTTCAACAATCATCTGGCTTAATTGATGACACGCCCTAGAAATCGATAAAAATTTAACTGCTTATTTCAACTGAACAATCGCGTGAATGATGGTGCAACCCGGTTCAGAAGATAATTTAAACTCCCCGCCCATGCGTTCCAAACGCATTTTCATACTGCGCATGCCAATACTTAATCCCTGTTGTACTACACTATCCGCGTCAAAACCGACACCGTCATCTTCTATACTCAAAATAAACTGGTTTTCCCGAATATAGACCATCGCTATTTTTACCTGCTTGGCCTGACTATGTTTAATAATATTGGTCAGGCTTTCTTCCAGTACCCGAATCAAGGTGAGACACTGCAAAGCACTTGGCACGGCTTGCCATTCGTGCGGGAAAATCCATTTAGAACGAATATCCAGCTCATCCATAAGCTGACTAAAACGATGCCTAACGGGTGCCACCCACAGTATGGGATTGACTGGAATTTTATTGTCTGCAGATGAACCACTATCAATAATTTGCCTGAGGTCATCCCTTAATAATTTAAGCATCGATAAAAATTGCTTGTTTGAAATATTATGTGCGCTTTGATCCACTAAAATCATCGATCGCACCAGTGATGCACCTAGACCATCATGCAAATCATGGGATAAACTGATTCTTTCTTGCAGCTTGACATTTTTAAGCTCGAGTTGATGTTTTTCATTCAGACTGGAGCTTAAATCATTACTGACCTGCTGAACTTTCATTTCCAGCTGGGCATTAAATGCTTCAATTTTTTTAACGTTACGTGCCAATCTTGAGCCTAATATAATCACCATAAAAAAGGTGATCACCGGTCCAGTATAGGGAGATAATGGTCGAACATCCGTTACAATCTCACCTGATAATAATAAAAGGTCAAAAATCATAAAAATGACAATAGCGCTTAGGCACATGGCCAAGAAGATATAATCTGTTCTTTTCGATTGAATGGCTTGGTAACAGACATATAAATAACCGCCCAGAAATACGCCGACATAGATTAAAAATATCAGTCCAAAAACCCAGTAAACGGACTGCTGCGGGGTTAGAAAAATACCTGCAATAATCAGTCCCGTCATCCCCCCAAAAAATATCTCAACTTTAATAAAGTGCTTCTGGATAAACCTGAATAAATAGATCTCTTGCGAAAGTCATTATTGAAAATTTATCCGGTTTACCAGTGCAGCGATTAAGTTAATGCGTAAACCGAATCTTTTCCGTCTATTTCGATAGCGTT
>NZ_JBIQOC010000089.1:0-18284 GCF_044130295.1 Acinetobacter uliginosus
ATCCATTGAGAAGCCTTGTTTTATAACATTTTGTCTTGAGAACCAATATGTTACAAAAACAGGGCTTTTTTTCTACTCTTTTTTTATATCGAACTCAGGTTAAATTAATCAATTCTGTGTCGCTACGTGTCGCAAAATCTTGCATGACAAGCCTTTTGTATTTTGTTTGACAATGTATTGATAAAAACACCTATAAAAAATCACTCAAAGCCAAGTTATACAAGGCATACGGCGTTTTAGGTACATATTCAGTTCGTCAAACTACGTCTAACAAGAAATGCGGTTTTATAAGGTTCAATCAATCGAGTGATGACGGCTAACCAGTGGGGGGAGTTCATAACTTATGGACTAACCCAAAGCGGATACCACTCAAAACAGCACCAGCAAAAAAAATCCTGTTTGAGTTAAAAAGTTAAAATTAAGTTAAAGCAGATACAATCAATATTCTAATTTAAAAGCCTAAATCATTAAGCAAATACATGGTGTCTTATGTCGAAAGGTAGCGTAGAAAATTACAGTTTTGTAAGCGTCAAACAACTCAACCCAGCAAAGTTATGCAGTCATGATTATCTACGCAACAATAAACAATTCATTATCAGCATAAGCAGCAACTACGGTAATTTTGACTTAGACCTAACCCATACACCTTGCAACTATGGCGGTGTAAGATTTTGGCTTTTATGCTCATGCGGTAAACGATGCACCAAACTGTATTTAAAGCGCGGTGCATACGCTTGCAGACAATGCCACCAACTCAACTACATATCACAACAATGGAACAAGTCTGATATACCGCTACTACGTGTCAGACGGCTACGGAATCGCTTGCAATGGTCACAAGACCTTAGAGAGTGGTCAGTGCATCAAAAGCCTAAAAACATGCACTGGCGCACATTCTCAGCACTTGTAAGGGAACTAGAAGAAAGAGAACAAGAACGGCTGCAAATGTTTATTGTCTATTTAAATCGGATGGGTATTCGGTGAATGCTCAATTCAACATTCTAAATGCCAATATCAAGCGGATCAGGTACAGCATTCACGGCATTGAAATAATGAGTTTCGTAACAACTACGCGCGCGCACGCGAGGGATGGGCGGAAATGTGGTTTTAAGGCTTAAAATCCCAATAGAACTACAGCGTGATTATTCGGGCGGTTTACTGCTACAAATAGCCTGAACATAGGACTACCCCCCCATTGGTCAAGATGACCACACCTGAGCCACAAAAAAGAGGAGCAGCGAAAAACACAGCAAACCGCTATACCGTCAGACAATAATCAATAAAACGCGCGGGCGTGCGAGGGGGAGTGTTTTTAACTCCTGAGTTCGCCACCCAGCATGACAACTAAACTCAGAGAAATGGCCTAGCAACATATAATTTGTACACTGTGGTGTACACTGTGATTTTTGTATAAATATTAAATTATATAAAACAGTTATTTAGCAAATTTGTTCAATTGACGCCACCCCAAATACCTAACAAGACATGGCAAAATATGCCAAGTCTTACAACGAAAAGGCTTGATTCTTAACGGATCAAGCCTTTTTTATGCCTGTATATAACTGAGCTTAACCGAGTATATGAGTTTGTATCATATCGTGTATTATTGATAATTAATTGAAACCACTGTGATACACAAGGAAGCGTTCAGATATTAAAAAGCGCCCTTTATCAGATACCGTATTAGAAAATCTAAAATCTAAAGATAAGGATTATCCGGAACTTGATGGAGTATTTAGCTTGATGACGTGTTTAAGAAGTTGGATGAACAACAGCATGCTTATATTCATCAGCTGATTTTTGCTGCTTGTGGCTTGATTTTGTTCGCCATGTTATCCAAGAAAAAAAAGATCTATAAAATGGGAGATTATTTAAGGCATTT
Source organism: Acinetobacter uliginosus (assembly GCF_044130295.1). Lineage (NCBI taxonomy): Bacteria > Pseudomonadati > Pseudomonadota > Gammaproteobacteria > Moraxellales > Moraxellaceae > Acinetobacter > Acinetobacter uliginosus. The sequence goes on from NZ_JBIQOC010000089.1 coordinate 1,883, forward strand.
TAGGCAGATGATGTCCGACTATTGAGAACGTTGTTACTATTTATATCCGATAAAAAGAACAGCAGTTTTTGAATGATAAAAGATCTTTTATTGTTATTGGTAGGTGAAAGTTTAGATTAACGATTCACCTACCAGCTGGGTCTGATTCTGTCCCCAAGATTTATTTTATCAGCTTGAGCGTTAAATATTGTCGCTCAGGTTTATTCTATTTTGCGAAATTTTTTTTTGTGAATCTTTACCCCAATTGAATTTTTGTGCACAGATGCCTAATCCCACAATAAAGAGTGCAAGCAAGCTGGTATAAGTCACTTCTTTGAAATATGTTCCTTCAACCAGCATGGTAATCAGGGCACAAATAATAAAGAAAATTGCCAGATAAGTCAGCCAGGGGAATAACCACATTTTAAAGTCAATCACTTGTCCTTCCGCTTCTAATTTCTTACGCATACGTAATTGAGAAAAAGCAATGGTGAGATAGACATGGAGTGCCGCTGTACCTGTCGCTAACATAAAGATGTCGTAGACATTCATACTTTCAGTGGCCGTCAGGTAGGTTGCCAATAAAGCGAATGATGATGACACCAGAACACCCATCCAAGGACTACCATTACGGTTGATTAAACCAAAACTTTTCGGTGCATCGCAACGTTTTGACAATGAAAACAGCATGCGTGAACAGGTATAGAGTGCAGAGTTAAAACAGCTACACACTGAAGTCAGAACCACAAAATTGACAATGTGTTTTGCTTCTGGAATACCAAGTGCAGTTAAGGTCACACTATAGGTTCCCCAAGTTGGGTCTTTGAGTAGTGGATTGTTATGTGGAATGAGGCAGACGGTAATAAGCATTGAACCAACATAGAACAACATGATACGCCATACCACTGAGTTCGATGCTTTACGGATTTCACGTGCAGGGTTTTGTGATTCTGCGGCAGCCACCGTCACAATTTCAGCGCCAATGTAGGCAAACATAACTCCGAGTAATGCCGTGATTACCGCAGAGAAACCATTGGGCATGAAACCTTCAGCGGTTAAATGGGTAATACCTGTCGCACCTGCTTGGCTCCATGGCCATAAGTGCATGACGGCCAAGCTACCAATGACTAAGAAAATAACAATTGCAATCACTTTGATCAGTGCAAACCAAAACTCAAATTCACCATAGTTTTTGACATTTTGTAAGTTAACTACAACCAATGACACAATCACTAGGAGCATATAGCCCCAGATGGGGATAAACGGAAACCAGCTGTTGAGAATTTTACCTGCGACATACGCTTCCCAGCCCATCAGTAAGGCCCAAGAACACCAATACAGCCAGCCAATGGTAAAACCTGCCCAGCGGCCAATTGCACGATCAGCATAGGTTGAGAATGAACCGCTATCCGGGTTGAGAACGGCCATCTCACCCAGCATGCGCATGATTAATAGAATGAGCAACCCACCAAAAGCATAGGCCAAAATTGCAGCGGGACCTGCCGAGTAGATTACATTACCAGAGCCAATGAACAGTGAGCCACCAATTACCCCGGCAATCGAGATCATTGTAAGATGACGTGACTTAAGTCCACTTTTTAAGCCGTGTGATGAATCGGGCGTGGAGACATGTTGATGTTCTGCCATATAATTTCCCTTAATATCCATAGTGTAACAGCAATAGAGCTCTCTACCTTGTGTACACTATCTATCCTTTGAAACTGTAACCGAATTCGCAATCACTTCATTAATTTTAAGTTAAACTTAATAAAGCTGATGTTTCTATAAACACATGAAAAATCACACTTTGATTACAAAACTGTTACATGCTGTTTATGTATGCTGCTAATTTCTCTTTTTTGTTGTCAGGTGACGAGAGCCATTTTTTAGCTATTGAAGGGAGCCAATTGCTTTAAAAAGGTGAAAATTACAGAAAGAAATGTTTACAGAAAAATAAAGACTAAATAAAATGAAGTGGCCATAAAAGGTTTTACTCCTTGTTTAAAAACTGGCCTATAATATATTGATTTTAAAAATAAAATTTTAATTAGAGTCGGAATTTTACTAGTTTAAAGTATGAATTCCATTGTCGCGCAAGCATTTCAACAGTACGCCGAAAGCCACCAATATTTCTTGTTCCCTCACGCAGGCGAAACCGAGCAGTAATCCTTTCTGCCGGGTAGAATAGTGCTTGGTATAGTATTGCGATAGGGCTCTGACCTTAATACCTTGATCAAGTGCATTCGATGCAATCAGGACATCATCACTGCTGCTTGGCAGTTTTAAAATCAGGTGTAGGCCTGCTGCCGTGTTGTATTCGTGCAGAAAATCTTCACCTAAATGACGGTGAATTAAATCAATCAGAAATGCATGGCGTTTACTGTAGAGTAAGCGCATGCGTCGGATATGCGCCTCATAATGGCCTTCACGGATAAATTCTGCCAGTGCCTTCTGATCAATTAAATGTCCACCGCGATAGAGTTCTGCGGCCACAATGCGCAGCGGGGAAAACAGTTTCTTCGGAACCACCAGATAGCCGATACGCAGTGCAGGATAAATGGTTTTGCTGAATGTGCCCATATAAATGACCGGGGAATCAGGTTCCAATCCTTGTAAAGATGGATAGGGCTGGCCTGAAAACCTGAATTCACTGTCATAATCATCTTCCACAATCCAGCTTTTATGCTGCCGGGCAATTGCAATCAGCTGTTTGCGTCGTTCCAGGCTTAGATGTGAACCTAGCGGATACTGGTGGGAGGGTGTAACAAAGATCAGCTTGGGGGGTACTTTCGGATCAAGATCAGGAATAATGCCTTCCTGATCGACCGGCAGTGAACGCAGATTGACCCCGTTAATGCGCAAAATGTTGCGGGCGCCCCAGTAGGCTGGATCTTCGATCCAGACTTCATCGCCAATGTCGCTCAAGGTACGCGAGACTAAATCAATCGCCTGATGCGTGCCTTCGGTAATAATGATTTGATCGGCATCGCATTGCACCGAACGTGCAATTTTCAGATATTCCGCAAGTTCTTGGCGCAGTTCCAGACAGCCGCCAGCATTGCTGTAAATCAAGCGGGTAATTTCCGGTTCACGGCTCAAACGGGTCTGAATTTTGCTAAAAATGTGATGCGGAAACTCTGTCACATCCGGTGCACCGGGAACAAAAGCACCCCATTGATAAGGCGAGGCTGCTGAATAGCCGATTAAGTAAGAACCACGCTGAGACAAGCTGTAACTTTGCTGAGATTTTTTTTCTTGAATAGGGGCGTTGCTATTTTCCGCCTTGATTAAAAAGGATTCGGGCAGTTTATCTGTGACCCAGGTGCCTTGTCCTGTGCGGGCATCGACATACCCTTGTGCCTGTAATTGTTCATACGCACTTAATACCGTATTACGGGAAACCTTGATCTCTTTGGCCAGATCGCGGGATGCCGGCAGACGAGTCTTGGGTGCCAATACGCCGTCAATTATGGCATTACGTAAGCAGCGAAATAATCGTAGCTGCAATGTTCCATCGATATCTTGCTGTAATCGCTGCAGCAAATAGTCTCCAAGCAAGCTACGCAATTGGCTCTCTCCTACAAATTCAAAGTGGCTCTCGTGAGAGCGATATCGGTATGTGCAAAATAATCTGGTCAGGCAGTAATTGTAAAGTATCCCGTTGTTGCACAGTGCATGTAAATACGGGCCTGTAAACGGCAGGCAATATACACATATCTTGGTTAAAGCCAAAGCGAAAAATCCAAGCTGAATGTTTTAGCTCAGATCACGCTGGCTACAGAGCTGAATCAATAAATGCCGACAAGCAGAGATAAATTTATACTTTTTGCGGTCGCAAGGAAATGCGTCTGCATACAAAAAACAGGATCATGCAATGAACACAATGATGAAGGGGCTCACCTATACCGAGCACGGTACGACGGCCTGGAACAATTATCTGAAACAGCTGGATAAAGTGGCTCCTTATCTGGGTGAACTCAGCGAAAGACTGGATATGTTGCGACGTCCGAAGCGAAGCCTGATTGTGGATATTCTGGTGATTATGGATGATGGCAGCGTTCAGCATTTTGAAGGTTATCGAGTTCAGCATAATTTGACCCGCGGTCCGGGCAAGGGCGGTGTGCGCTTCCATCCTGATGTCAATTTAGATGAGGTGATGGCACTGTCGGCATGGATGACGATTAAGTGTGCGGCACTGAATTTACCTTTTGGGGGGGCCAAAGGCGGTGTACGGGTTGATCCAAGCCAGTTATCCAAGCGTGAACTAGAACGATTGACACGGCGTTATACCGCAGAAATCAATTTGGTTATTGGGCCGCAAAAGGATATTCCGGCACCGGATGTGGGGACCAATCCGCAAATTATGGCCTGGATGATGGACACCTTTTCCATGAATGCCGGTTCTACCATTACCGGTGTGGTGACCGGGAAACCCGTGCATCTTGGCGGTTCTTTAGGCCGCAGTAAAGCCACAGGACGTGGCGTGTATATTAGCGGGCGTGAAGTGGCGCAGCAAATTGACCTGGATTTAAAGGATGCCCGGGTGTGTGTGCAGGGGTTTGGTAATGTCGGCAGCGAAGCCGCCTTGCTGTTTCATGAAAATGGCAGCAAAGTGATTTGCGTACAGGATCACTCCGCAACCCTATATCAGGAACAAGGGATTGATATTCCCAAGTTAATGGAATATTCAAACACCTATCACAAGATTCAGGGGTTTGCTGCAAGCGACGAAATCGCGATGGCAAAATTCTGGCAAATTCCCGCAGAAGTGTTTATTCCTGCGGCGCTGGAAGGGGTGATTGATGTGCATGTTGCCCAAACTATTCAAGCCAAGATCATTTTGGAAGGGGCCAATGGTCCGACCCTCACTGAAGCGGATGAAATCCTGAGTCAGCGTCAAATCACTGTTGTACCGGACGTGATCTGCAATGCTGGTGGCGTGACTGTCAGCTATTTCGAATGGGTACAAGACCTTGCCAGCTATTTCTGGACAGAAGAAGAAATCAATCAGCGCATGGATGTGATCATGAAAAATGCTGTGCATGACGTTTGGCTCAAAGCCATGCAGGCCGGATGTTCTTTACGTACCGCAGCTTATATTTTGGCATGTGAACGAATTCTGATGGCTCGCCAAGAGCGCGGCATCTATCCAGGTTAAGGGTAGGGTCTCTTGCAGGATGCAATATTTGACCCGGCATAAGTTTGGATATTTAACGCCTTTGCTGATTCCATTTGGTCAGAAACTTTGCTTTTGCCAGCGACCTGGTTTTGAAAATTATTATTTCTTTTTTGGGGCTTCTATAATGTCGCAACGTTTTTTAGTAAAACCATTTTCGTTCTGTGCGCTTGTCGCCAGTGCCGTTACGATGTCTGCCACCGTGCAGGCAGATTCGCTTTCTTGGGGAGATGCCGATACCGATTTAGGCAAACTGACCGTATCGGGGTGGCTACGAGCGAATTATCAGGATAAGGATTATTCGGACAGTGACCATAAAGTAAAGTTTAATGCGGCGAAACTCAGCCTGAAATATGATGCCAAGTCATTGTTCGGCGATGTGGAATACCGTTGCTATCAAAATGATACCCTATGTGATTTTTCAACTTTGGTGAATGCCAACTTGGGCTATAAGCTGAATGATGACAGCCGCATCACCTTGGGTCTGCAAGATATGCCTTTTGGTATTGGCCGCTTCTGGAGCAGCAGCTGGTACGGCAGTTCAATGGACAATGCCGGACTGGAAGATGTGCATAATCTGGGTATTAACTGGCAGCAGCAGCTAGGTACAAATACCAAAGTCAATGTGGCTTATTTTGTGCGTGATGGGGGAAGTTTTGCCGGCACTGGTGACGATGCTGCGCGTTATGCGGCCAATTATGTCAAGCCGGAAGATGCCAGCACCGATGACATTGAAGAAAAAAACATGTGGGTTGCACGTATCAATCAGCAGATTCCACTACAGGACAGCCCGGTTAAACTGAATGTTGGCGGCTCGTATTGGTATTCAGATTTGGAAAATAACCGCAATGGTCAAACTGGGCATCGCAATGCATGGAATGTGTTTGGTCGCTTAAACTACCAGAATGCAAACCTGACCCTGACTGCCGGACAGAATCGCGCAGATACCCAGGCTGTAGATAATCCAAATTATGCGACGGTAGGTTCTTTTGAATCGAAGTATCATGTGGCCAATAAAGCCAATTATTATGTGGCGAATCTGGATTATCAAATGACTGATTTTTATAAGGATTACGATCTGACGCCTTATGTCAGCTATACCGTCTTTGATAAAGACAAGTCCGGTTTCGCCACATCTACACGCAATATTTTGGGTGCTCAGCTGGATGTTAAGCAGTTTTCGCTGGCAGCCGAATATATCATCGGTAAAAATGATGTATTCATTGGCGGTGATGCCGGTTCTTTGGCGCAAGGAGATGCAGCAGGCCATAGCCGACTGCTGAATTTACTGTTTATGTACAATTTCTAAATTTTTGCTCTCAGTTATCAAAATGGCACCTTATAAAAAGGTGCCATTTTTTTATGATGTAATTTCAAGTTTATGATTTGTATTTAATTATTCTGTTTTTTGATTTTTTAAATCTTCGGGACAGGGTGAATTGGCTCTGTCTATCTGATTCAAAGTGGCTCTCGTGTCAGGCCGATAAAAGCGCAAAATGAGGAAGATCAACCAGTCATTTGCATATCATCAATCACATGATATGGATGCCAAAATTTTACACTGTATGAATCAAGAATGAGGATACAAAATGGACAGTAAACACTCTGCACTGAATGCACGTAAACAGCAAGCGACGCCTCGTGGTGTTGGTGTCATGTGTCAATGGTACGCGGAGAAAGCAGAGAACTCGACAATTTGGGATGCTGAAGGCAATCAATATATCGATTTCGCAGGTGGTATTGCGGTACTGAATACCGGTCATCGTCATCCTAAAATTATTGCTGCTGTTACTGAACAATTAACAAAATTTACCCATACAGCCTATCAGGTTGTACCTTACGAAAGTTATGTCTCTCTTGCTGAGCGTATTAATGAGCGTGCACCAATTGACGGCCCTGCAAAAACCTCATTCTTTTCTACTGGTGCTGAAGCAGTAGAAAATGCAGTTAAAATTGCCCGTGCCTATACTGGCCGTCACGGCATTGTAACTTTTGGTAACGGTTTCCATGGTCGTTCATTCATGACCATGGCCATGACGGGTAAAACTGCCCCTTACAAACGTGACTTTGGGGTAATGCCGGCGGGTGTTTTCCATGCACGTTATCCGGTAGAGTCAAAAGGCATTACTGTGGACGATGCCATCCAAAGCATTGAAGACATTTTTGCTGAAGATGTGGCTGCACATGATGTGGCGGCAATCGTACTTGAGCCTGTGCAAGGTGAAGGCGGTTTTAATGTTGTACCGGCAGAATTTTTAAAGCGTTTACGTGCATTGTGTGATCAGCATGGTATTTTGATGATTGCAGATGAAGTACAAACAGGCTTTGCCCGTACCGGTAAACTGTTTGCCATGAATCACTACGAAACCAAAGCAGACCTGATCACGATGGCAAAAAGCCTGGGCGGTGGTTTCCCGATCTCTGGCGTGGTTGGTCGTACTGAAGTTATGGATGCACCGAATCCTGGCGGCTTAGGCGGTACTTATGCGGGTAGTCCGATCGCCGTTGCTGCAGCACATGCAGTTATTGATGTGATTGAAGGTGAAGGTCTGTGTGATCGTGCCAATGTCTTGGGTGCGGAACTGGTTTCGGTATTAAATAACATTAAAGCCAGCAGCAATGTAGTCACTGATATTCGCGCGCTGGGTTCAATGGTTGCAGTAGAATTGGAAACGGCTGAACAGGCCAAAGCGGTGCAAAACTATGCAATGGCAAATGGCCTGCTGATTTTAACCTGCGGTCGTTCTGGTAATGTGATTCGTTTCCTATATCCTTTAACCATTCCAACAGCGCAATTCCGTGAAGGCCTGGCTATTTTAGAACAGGGATTTGCAACTTTAACTGCATAAGAATGAATGAGGGATTGAAATGCTTCCAGATCATTTGAAATATTTATTACAGCATCCGGATGTTTGCTTGGATCAGCCCTTAAGTGGCGATTACATCGAAGTAAAAGATGCGGCAACACATGACACGCTGGCATGGGTGAAATCCCATGACCGTGCATCGGTAGAACAAGCAATTGCTCGTTCACAGACGGCACAGAAGGCATGGAAAGCACAAACAGCATTACAACGCGCTGATGTGCTGTGGGCCTGGTTTGATTTGATGCAGGAAAATAAAGAGTCATTGGCTCAGATTTTGACTGCTGAACAAGGTAAACCTTTAGCTGAAGCGCGCGGTGAGATTGCTTATGCCGCCTCCTTTATCCGCTGGTTTGCTGAACAGGCGCGCCGTATTGACGGTGAAGTGCTGACACCAACGTTGCCGAATCAGCGCTTGTTGGTCATCAAACAGGCAATTGGGGTCACCGCTGCAATTACGCCGTGGAATTTCCCTGCAGCCATGATTACCCGTAAGGCTGCGCCTGCAATTGCTGCCGGCTGTTCTATGCTGGTTAAACCGGCTGAGCAAACGCCATTAACAGCCTATGCTCTGGAAGTGCTAGCTTTACAGGCAGGTTTACCACAAGATGTATTGCTGCACATTAGTGGCGATGCCATTGAAGTGGGCAAAACCTTGTGCGAAAGCGACACAGTGAAAAAGCTGAGCTTTACCGGTTCGACTCAAGTCGGCCGCATTTTGATGCAGCAATGTGCGCCAACCATCAAAAAACTGTCACTTGAGCTGGGTGGCAATGCGCCAGTACTGGTTTTTGATGATGCCAATCTGGAGCAGGCGGTTCAGGGCATTATGGTCAGCAAGTTCCGTAATAGCGGTCAAACCTGTGTCTGTGCCAACCGTATTTATGTGCAAGATGGCATTTATGATGCGCTGGCTGAGAAATTGACTGCCGCTGTAGCCAATTTAAAAGTGGGTGATGGCCGTCAAGACGGTTCCACTCAAGGCCCGTTAATTGATGAAGATGCAATTACCAAGGTGCAGTCGCATATTACAGATGCAGCGAGCAAAGGTGCACAGATTAAAATTGGTGGCCAGCGTTCAAGTCTAGGCGGCACTTTCTTTGAGCCTACCGTGCTGACTGAAGTAACCCAGGACATGAAAGTGGCTAAAGAAGAAACTTTTGGTCCATTGGCTCCATTATTCCGCTTCCACACGGAAGAAGAAGCGGTGGCGATGGCAAATGATACCGAGTTTGGCTTGGCTACTTATGTATTCACACAGAGTACAGCGCGTCAATGGCGTGTCGGTGAAGCATTGGAATATGGCATGGTCGGAATTAATACCGGTGCCATTTCTAATGAAGTTGCGCCATTTGGTGGTGTGAAGCAATCTGGTTTAGGACGTGAAGGTTCTAAATTCGGTATTGATGAATATCTCGAAATGAAATATCTGTGTGTAGATTTATCTTCATAATAAATGCTCCATCAACCAGTTAAAAATCAGCCCTGCCCATTCAGGGCTGATTTTTATACAATAAAAACTGTTTAAACTTAACTCACACAGCAGTTAAAAAATATTTTTAAGCAACATGATTTGTCTATATCAATAACTGGAATTGATTTTCTGCCAAATATCTTTATTGGCTAAAATTATTCTGATCCTAGCCATGAAAGAAGAGTTTCCATTTCTTTTCTTGTAAAGGGGTCCGGTATTTCAACTTGAACCTTACGGTTTTTGATTTTATTCATTGGATTTCTAGAAATAATATTATTCTTTACGGCCACTTCAAATACATCTCTTAAGGGAGTTGCACAGTTGTTAAAAATTTTAGCTGTTTGAAAATGCGTTTTTTTCTGGTCACTATAGTTTTTCTTCTGTTTTAGACCTTTAGATTAGAATTTTTGTAGCATCTATAATCCCAACATTCCAATCAATACCTTCGCCTTCAGGCAACTTTTTCGGCAAATTGAAAAGTCTGGGCGGCCTGGCTGCACTATGGGAACCAGTGCCGGTGATTCTTCCAGATTAAGCAGAGTATAAATATGTTTACTCAACGTATCCTTAGCTTACCAAGTGACATCCTATACCAGCCGTTACAAGCAACAGCTTGTGATAAGCAACACCGTCACCATTTTGAAATTCAACCGTATGCGCTTCAGCGTTGATTTTATTTACGCTATTGCCACGGATGGTTTCGATGTTGCTCATGTCATTAAGCTTTTAACTCAGCAGATACGATGCCGAAGCCCGCAATCCACTCACTGATTTCTTCATAGCAATGTGTCGTCATGTCGTATTCGCCCAGTTCGCTCAAGGCAGCAAATGCAGCCATCCAGGCACGAACTTCCTGACCACCACGGCCACCGTCACGGCGGATTTCAGCTTCAGTCATGGCTTCCAGTGCAGCGAAATCTGCATTTTTGAATTTTTCAAGTAATGCCAGATCCCACTCAGGGTTTAGAGGCACAGAAATGCTCTTGTCGCCTGCAGCCAGACGCTGACCGACAGAAATCACATTCGCCTGACGGGCATTACGTGCTTCAGGTGTCGGGTTACGGCCCGCAATCAGGAACTCTTCCACTTCTGGTGGCACAGAACCCATTTGCGGAGTCGGTGGATCGTGTGAAAGGCCACCCGTACCCAGTACAAGTACACGTTCATTTTCAAGGTTTAAAGATTTGATAAACTGACCTACAGCACGGCCTAAAGCGATGGTACGCTTGGTGGTGGGCATGGGTGCTGCAGCGCCATTAATAAAAACCGGAATTGTTGGATAACGGTCAAGCTGACCTTCACAGAGGAAATGTAAAGGCTGGGTTACCCCATGGTCGGCTTGCATGCGATAAGAATATGCAACATCCACACCTTCATCCAGTACATTGCGAACCAAAGCCAGTGCCTTGTCTTGAGGTACATTCAGGTGGTCATTATCTTTACCATAGTCCCAGTCACCTGCAGCCTTGGCACGAACACCGACACAGAAGCTTGGCATCAGGTCATAGAAAAAACCATTAAAATGGTCAGGACCAAAAGTAATGATCAGGGTAGGGTCATAAGCTTTTACTTCAACTGCCAGTTTGGCAAAGGCATCACGAACAACCTGTTCTTTGCGTTTTTCCTGAGGTGAAGCAAATTCCATTAAAGGGCTATGAGATGCACAAATAAGTTTAATAGCCATAAGAGACTCCTTAAAAGGAAGGCAGCCTAAGAACAGGCTGCCGATAAGTCCGTTTTGATCAGACTAGATTTTTATTCATCAAAGCATCTACCATACAGCTGACGTAAACTACGGATATCTAGACTGTAACTTGACAAACAAAAATCTTATTCATCAGAAGAACACACTCAGGTTATGTGAGGTATAAGTCACTTGGTCTAGGGTGATTTTGCGGTCAAAAATTTGCCAGCCTAAACCACCTTCAACTTTACGGATCTTGTCGTGACGTTTACCACAGTAAATCGTAATATCTTTCTCTTTTTGAGAACGGTATAACAGGTAAGTCACGTACACGTCGTATTCGCCTGCAACTTCAGTTGGCTCGACAATCACGTTGCTCACCATGTGAGTGGTACGTGATGGAGGCTCTTCCGCCCAAGCCATACCTGTTTCCAGACGTGCTACACGGCGTTCCAACAGATGTTTGTTGTCGTTGAACACCCAAGTTGTTGGTGGCTCAACTGAACGACGACGGTCACGGGTTTGCGCGTTTGGCGTCGTACGCAGGACGTAAGAAACGTCGTCTGCCATAACATCCAGCCATTCGCGGAATTTCCAGTCATCCAGCAATTTTGCTTCACGATAAAGGAACTGACTGATTTCGTAATGAAGTTCCACACTGATTTGACTCATTTCACAAGCTCCTTCTCATATGCTTCAGTTGCTTTCTCAACATCTTCCCATTCTTTATGAATCAGCAGGTCTGCCCAACGACGATAAAAACCACGTGCTGCTGTTTCAGAGAAAATATAGCTGGTGATACCAGGGACACCATCTTCACGTACTTTTTCGCTGCCTTTACCCATCTCAACGATCAGTTTGTTTTGACGAGCTTTATAACCACGTAATACTTTTTGAATTTCTACCCAGTTTTCAGAGTCATCTTGCTCAAGGAAACCAGCAGGACCGAAAGCACGGGTTGCAGAACGTTCAAATGCATCTTTCACGTCTTGTGGTGCATCAGCATCACAGATACAGAATGCCCAAACTTCAGTTTTGTTTGGACCACGTGGGTGCCATACACGAAGTGTTGCAGTACCGTTCAACCAAGACAGTGTCGGGAACATGGTGTTGTGACCTGCTAGACGCAGTGCACGGGTTTCACCTAAACGTTCTTTTACTTCTTCATAAGTTTCACGGAAATAGTTTGCTACTTCACCATCTACCCAAACGTTTGCATCTGGTTTTTCGGTGAAGAAGAAGCCTGAACCATGGCCACGTGAACCGAATTGGATCGCGTCTTTCGCTGTTTCCCACACTGGACGGGCCGTTTGTGCTGCACCAAGGTGTTTAGACGCATCATCGTCCGGTTTTGCACCAAGCACCTGTACTGCAGATGCATGAGAGAACAATGCGTGGTATTGGTCAGATGCGAACTGTTCAGCAGCAAATTTCCAGTTACACTCGATTTCCCACTTGTGTACACCACCAACAATCACTGTACCACCAGGGCGACGATCTAGAACACCATCTAAATACCAAGCCATATCGCCCATGTATTCTTCTAGGTCAGGTGTTGTTTCATCCCAGCAGCCAAATACCAGGCCTTTGTAGGATTTAACACGAGTGACTTCAAGTAATCCCCATTCTTTTTTGCAAGCCCCTTGTGGGTAAGCACGCTCTTCAAGCGGAATGTCTTTTAAAGAACCGTCAATACCGTATGACCAGCCGTGGTATGGGCAAGTGAACGCACGGGTATTACCACAGTCTGCGAAGCTCACGCGCATAGCACGGTGACGACATTGGTTTAAGAATGCCTTGATTGAACCGTCTTTTTGACGTGCCACAATAATAGGGTCTTCACCCATGTAGGTGTTAAAAAAGTCACCCGCCTTAGGAATCTGGCTTTCATGGCAAAGGAATAACCATGTACGACCAAACACGCGTTCAAGTTCTAATTCGTATAAATCTGGATCTGTATAAATAGATGGAGTAATACGTCCATTTTGTGCATCGACTAAAGCGTCGATTTCGCGCACATCAATTTTTCCACTCATGAAAAGCTCCTGCGACCAATCTTGGCACAAAGTAATAGACTTAACTTTTCAACGATGATGAAATTTTCGGGTGTATTTTAGGAAATATTTTATTTATTTTAATTAATATATTTAATGGATTATTATTGTGGTAATAATTCCTATTAAATTGCTCGTGATTATAATCTGTTTTTTAATTTAATAAATGTATTTTTTAGTAATTCATACTAAATTACTATCATTTAAAGTGTGCTGTTTTTAATTTAATTAATATTATTTAATTTGAATGTTGTTTTTTTAATTTTTTATTGTTTATTTACAAATACTTAATTTAATATTATTTATTTTTACTGATATGTTTTCTCATTGTTTTCCAGGAATAATTCCTACTAAATTACTCATATTTTGGATGTGTAATTTTATTTTAATTTTTGTATTTACAATTATAATTAAAGCAGTAATTCCTACTAAAATACTTATATTTAAAGTTGGTCTATTTTTTAGGTGTTAGATGTAAGATTTTTATTACTCGGCGAGTCGGTTATATAAAATTATGGTGCCTCCATTACTTTATGACCGTTGCTGAAGAGTTGAACTTCTCTTAGTCAATAAATCAAAGATTAGGAATAAGGTGTTGATGTAGAAAGCCATACTGTATCAAACTTAAAGAGGAGTTTGCTGAGGAAAATGTATTTTCCTTAAATGGGTACTTGACCCTGCATAACGCGGTTTTGGACTTTACTAAAAGCTTAGGGCATTCGGCACAATATTTTACACAAGGTCAATAATATCCTGTCTAACCTTTATCATCTCGATGGGGGTGAGCTGAGAATGTACCATTTTGCTGGGCTATATTGTGTCTTTGAGTATGAATGAACGTGTGCTTCAGCCATGAATATAAAGCTACTTTATCCTTTAGGTGAATATGAAGGAACTCCGGAGAGGTACAGAGGCTCGTTTTTTATTTCTTTTGATAAATCGTTTATTTTTAAATCATCAACCATCGTTCAGATTCAGCAACTCTAGCTATTTTTCTAACCATTGCAGCATCAAAAAAAACTATCAAAAAGCCCACATTAATCAATTCATGACGAATATCCTCTATCTTTTGCTACTTAAGTCTAATACGGTTTTCATGAATAAAAATAGGGATTTAGACGCCAAAAATATTGTGAAAATTATGTTTAACTCTAAATCAGCATTGAATGAAAGTAGTAATCATTTAATTATCGGTAATCCCCCCTAAAAATGATCATCTCTCAGACTCCCATGAATTATGGTTAATTATCAAAATGAAAATATTTTAGTGATAGAGGAATACAACAAACCTATCTAATAATTTTTTATCATCATTCATTAAATCCTATGAAAAACCAGTAGTTTTGCTCACTAAAAAATACGTTTAGATTAATAAAAATACAATTATGAAATAGGCCTATTCCATTTTTTGCTTAAATATAGAAAAAGTGTTGAATAGAATATTTAGACGGGTATTGGAAATATTGGACAGTGATGACGAATCACATCAATCTTAGTCTCTATAAAGAGGTGAAATGATGAATATTGCAAAGAATAGCATATGCCTTTGGTACGATAATGACGCTGAAGGTGCTGCAAGATTTTATGCCAAGACCTTTCCAGATTCATCGATCGGTGCAGTACATTGTGCAGCTGGAAATTATCCATCAGGGAAAGCAGGGGATATTTTAACTGTGGAGTTTACCGTGCTAGGCGTTGCCTGCATCGGACTGAATGGCGGATCAGCATTTAAACACAACGAAGCGTTCTCATTTTAGGTGGCGACCGAGGATCAGGATGAAACGGATCGCTACTGGAATGCGATTGTCGGAAATGGCGGTCAGGAAAGCGAATGTGGTTGGTGTAAAGATAAAGGGGGAATCTCTTGGCAGATTACGCCAATCGCCCTAACGAAAGCTTATACCAGTCCTGACCGTGAGGCTGCCAAACGTGCATTTGATGCCATGATGACCATGAAAAAAATTGACATTTCTGTAATAGAAGCCGCATTTCGTGCTTGAGATATGGGCGGGAGTCGGCAATTCCTTCAAGTTGTGGCCGCTTGCTTAGATGGGGCAACTCAAAACATGCTGAAAAGGACCATATTTAAAAAACCAAATCAAATATTAAAAAACTTTTATTAGAAAACTCTTGTTTGAGAATTTTTATCAGTTGCCTGATTAGAAGCTGCAAAATTAAAGCCTTCTATAATTTTTAGCACAGGTTAAAGCAGCCGAAGCTGCATTTTTAATGAAAAATTTAAGCTGTCACTACATCTGAAGTGATGATCAGATTGATATCTGATGCTAACTGAATATGTTCAAACATGAAACCTTTAGCGAGTTCAACCAGCTTTATCTTTTTAGAAGTGATGATCACTTATCATGTTCTTTCCCTATTCAAAAAGAGAATAGACAATATTTTTCCACAATATTGGGGGCAGTCCGAATAAGATCGTTTTATGTTCAGGATACCGTGAATGGCATGGTTTCTATATTGGTAAATTATTGTGTCCTAGTGATTTCATTTGTTATGAAATCTGTGCATTGGGGTACATCATATTGATGGAATAACTAAATGTGGTTAAAAATAATCCATAAAACAATAATGATGCTTTTCTCCATTTTAGCTATTTTTGTTATAAGGCGAATATTAAGTTTTATAACTTGAGTGAGGGGTCCAAACATAACCTCCTATTAGGAGAACAAGACCATGAACATCGCTAAAATATTAATGATCAGTGGATGGATAGTTCTATCCACACCGGCCATACTTGCAGCGGAGACCACAGGTGGCAAACCGGACAGTACCTCCGCAGCTGACCAGAAGGCTATCGCCAGCGCCATGAGCGCAGCACCGAAAAAAGTCAGCGCAGCAGCTACTATTGTGGTTATAGGCAAAGATGGCAAGAAGCGCACTTTGCGCAAAGGCAATAATGGTTTTACCTGTATGCCTGATAATCCGACTACCCCCGGTCCAGATCCAATGTGCATGGATCAGGCAGCCTTAGAATGGGCAGAAGCCTGGATGGGACACAAATTGCCAAATGTAGGTAAAATCGGCTTTATGTATATGTTAGCGGGTGGAACAGAGATGGATCCGGAAATTTGAACAACTCCTATAAGTGATACTCTGCTCCTCAAATGATGTTATAAACATCAATATATGGAGTATTTTATGGCACGTAGACCA
>NZ_JBIQOC010000009.1:0-83526 GCF_044130295.1 Acinetobacter uliginosus
GAAAGGAAACTTTTAAGGTCACTCTTTGTGCCTGATAAAAAATGGCGAAAACAAGAAGAACCTCAATTGAGGTTCTTCTTGTGATATTTGTGGGACAGCAGTGCCCTAAGGGGTGCTTTTTTGTTTTTTGGATAAACGCTTATCTCAGATCTGATTGATCTGTCATTCCAGATTTAAAATCTGTTTACCACGTCAGTGGATTCCAAATCTTAAACGGCTGAGTCAGTTGCACATCTTCTGCAGGATCATATTTTGCAGGTTTCATTTTTTGCGCTTTCTTACGTACCTTCCCGGTATTTTGATCTAGCGCAACAAAGTTATAACTTTCTGACTTCAGCTGAGTATAGGCGATTTCATTTAAGCCCGTTTTTTCCGGCATCAAGATTAAAGGCCCTGAAACTTCACGACGGGTAGTTAAGTTTTCTTCATCATACTTAATAAAATAAGACTGTCCTGCCTGTACGGTAAAATCCAGATATTTGGGCTTTTGGAAATGCTGCACACCCACGGGGCGGCTGGTGGAGATGCGATAAGTTCCGGCAGGCAGTTCAACCCAGTAATAATGATTGTTTAATAAACTTGGAATACGTTCACTATTGATAAACAAGCTGGATGCCACAATTTCCTGACGGTTCCACTTACTATCAGGACGGTATAAATAAACAATGGCTGCCTGATCGTTCTGTGCCTGAACTGGCTGAAAGCGCTGTCCTATCTTTTGATTAACCCAAGCACCAATGCTAAACATGCCAAAACGGTACTGTTCCAACAATCCCGGTTCATGTTCAGTATTGACAGGTTTTAAGGTCGATGTCGCTTGAGTGTGCTCCATAGCAGATTTGCCATGGCATCCCAATAAAATAAAGCTTGCACAGACTGCAATACAGACTCCACGCATGATTTTCCCTCACCGCGTATTTTTTTATTTTTGTACTAAACTGAATTAAGCACTTCATTGTTTGCTATATATTGATTTTATTTCGACGTCCACGCCGAGTTCTTGAGATTAACATTAGGTTTTATTTTTGGAAATAAAAAATGCGCGAAAACACAAGTTTTCCGCGCGTTTCTGACGAATAGCGAATTAAGCAGATTTAGAATTTATCACTTTTAAATCTACTTTAGCCGCATTTTCAGTTTCTGATTTAGGCTGACGTTCTGCTTTTAACACCGGTTTTGCTTCACCTGCAATCACTGCATCATTCACAATCACAGTCCCGACATCGGTACGGCTTGGTAAATCATACATGGTTTCAAGTAATGCATTTTCCAGAATTGAACGCAGACCACGCGCACCGGTATTACGTTCCAAAGCTTTTTTCGCTACGGCACGTAATGCTGAATCTTCAAATACCAGATCCACATGCTCCATATCAAACAAATATTGATATTGACGGGTTAAGGCATTTTTTGGCTCAGTCAGAATCTGCATCAAGGCTTCTTCATCCAGCTCATCCAGAGTTGCGATGACCGGCAAACGGCCAATAAATTCTGGAATCAAGCCAAATTTCACCAAGTCTGTTGCTTCAACCTGACGGAACAAATCAGACAACTTTCGGGTTTCATTTTTGTTCTTCACTTCAGCAGTGAAACCGATCCCGCCTTTTTCCTGACGCTGTTGCACGATTTTCTCTAGACCAGAGAAGGCACCGCCACAGATAAACAGGATATTTGAGGTATCAATCTGAATGAACTCTTGCTGCGGATGCTTACGACCACCTTGTGGCGGGATTGAGGCAACCGTACCTTCGATCATTTTCAACAACGCCTGCTGGACACCTTCACCAGATACATCACGGGTAATCGACGGGTTTTCAGATTTACGGGTAATCTTGTCAATCTCGTCGATATAGATAATACCCTTTTGCGCTTTTTCTACATCATAGTCGGCTTTTTGCAACAGCTTCTGTACGATGTTTTCCACATCTTCACCGACATAACCCGCTTCGGTCAAAGTGGTCGCATCGGCCATGGCAAATGGAACATCAAGCAAACGCGCTAAAGTTTGTGCCAGCAAAGTTTTACCTGAACCTGTTGGTCCAACCAGTAAAATATTACTTTTTGCCAGTTCAACCGCATCATCATGCTTATGGCCGCTATGGGTCACTTTTAGACGCTTGTAATGGTTATACACTGCAACTGAAAGCGTTTTCTTGGCAACATCCTGACCAATGACATATTGATCAAGTGCGGCACGAATTTCGTGTGGCTTAGGCAACGGTTTGCTCGCCCAATCGCCCGATTCAACTTGCTGGCTGGTTTGGACTAAATCTAGGCATACGTCCACACACTCATTACAGATGTAAGCGTCCTCACCTGCAATCAGTTTCCCGACTTCAGACTGCGTTTTACCGCAAAATGAACAATGCTTTTGTCCTTGAGGATGATCGGACATATTCACTCCAATATAAAAATCTGAAAATTATGGACGTTTAGTAAGTACTTCATCCACGAGACCGTACTCTTTAGCAGCCTGCGCTGTCATAAAGTTGTCACGGTCAGTATCTCTGGCAACAGTTTCATAGTCTTGACCACTATGCTCTGCCATTAAACGGTTTAAACGTTCTTTAATGAATAGAATTTCACGTGCGTGAATTTCAATATCCGATGCTTGACCACGGAAACCACCAAGTGGCTGGTGAATCATCACACGGGCATTTTCTAGGCAATAACGTTTACCCTTAGCACCTGCATTGAGCAGGAAGGCTCCCATAGAGGCTGCCTGTCCCATACAATACGTCACGACATCTGGTTTAATGAATTGCATGGTATCGTAAATCGCCATACCTGCAGTCACTGAACCTCCTGGTGAATTAATATAGAGGTGTATATCTTTATCTGGGTTCTCTGCTTCTAAAAACAACATTTGAGCAACAATTAAATTTGCCATATTGTCTTCGACTTCACCGGTTAAAAAGATGACGCGTTCACGCAAAAGACGTGAGAAAATATCGAAAGAACGCTCACCACGAGAAGACTGTTCAACCACCACTGGCACTAAAGCGTTATCAATTGTTGGAACATACATACGTTATTTATTCCTAAATTTTTTGTTACTCAACTCATAGTCACAATATGAGGGATAATTGCTGAAAATGCAAAATATTCCCAATTAAATAACAGATATTTTTTATATAAGCATTGTGAATTCAGGACAGGTTCACGATAAGCCTATACATAAAAAAAGGCGCATGATGCGCCTTTTTCAGTCAGTTAAGCTTAACCTTGTTGACGAGCTTGCTGCTCTTTCAATAAGTCTTCATAGCTTACTTTTTTGTCAGTCACTTTAGCAGAAGCCAAGATGTGATCAACAACCTGATCTTCTAATACAACAGCTTCGATTTGAGCACGTTGCTGTTTGTCATTTTTGAAGTATTCAATCACTTCAGTTGGGTCTTCGTAAGAAGAAGCCATATCTTCGATGTAAGCGTCAACGCGAGCAGGATCTACTTCAATTTTAGCGTCCGCTAAAACCTTGCTCACCAACACGCCAAGTTTTACAGATTTTTCAGCTTGTTCTTTGAACAGGTCATCTGGAAGCATGCTGCTGTCAAATGCTTTCGCACCTTGAGCACCAAACTGTTGAGTGAACTGTTGAATCATTTGCTGACGTTGACGATCAATTTCTTGAGACAACATCGCAGCAGGAACTTCAACTTCATTTGCAGCTACAAGGGCATCAAAAGTCGCGCCTTTTACCTGGTTACGAAGACCGTTTTTCACTTCACGTTCCATGTTTTTACGAACGTCAGCTTTTAATTTTTCAACGCCTTCTTCTTCAGTTAAACCGAAGATTTTCAAGAATTCAGCATCAACTTCTGGAAGTTTTTGTTTTTCAACAAGCTTCACAGTGATTTTGAATTGAGCTGCTTTACCCGCAAGGTTTTCAGCCTGGTAGTCTTCAGGGAAAGTAACATCAATCACTTTCTCTTCGCCTTTCTTCATACCAACGATACCGTCTTCGAAGCCAGGGATCATACGGCCAGAACCTAAAACAAGTTTAAAGTCAGTTGCAGAACCGCCTTCAAATTTTTCGCCATCTACTGAACCTTCAAAGTCGAAAGTCACTTGCATGTCTTTTTTAGCCATGCCTTTGGTTTCAGTCCAGCTTGCACGTTGCTTTTGAAGGTTTTCGATCATTTGATCAACGTCTTTGTCGCTCACTTCAGTTGCTTTACGTTCAACTTCCAAGCCGTCAAATTTAACGTCAACTTCTGGATAAACCTCTACAGTTGCTTCATAAACAAGAGCGTCTTCCTTGTTTTCAACTTTTTCAATGTTTGGCATGCCAACAGCATTGATTTTCTCTTGCTGGATCGCTTCAAACACTGTGTCACGAATTACATCGTTCACAACTTCTTGATAAATGCTTGCGCCATATTCGCGACGTACTACATTTAAAGGTACTTTACCTGGACGGAAGCCGTTGATCTTCACAGTTTTAGCAGTGCGTTTTAAACGAGCTTCAAATTGCTCGTTCACACGGCTCGTCGGTACAGATACATTTAAACGACGGGCAACGCCCGAAACCGCTTCAGAAGTTACTTGCATGGCTTCCTCGATATAGAAATAGTAATTGCAATTTTGAAAGTGCCACATTATATGACAACATTGAAAGATATACAAAGCAGTATGAATTAACCACTATTTTTGTCTTGTTCTGCGATTAAATTTAAATTAAATGTAAAAAATCTCCTCTCTTTATTCCCACTTTAATATTTTTGTATATTTTTTATTGCAAATGATAAGTCTTATCATTACCATTAATGCGTTTTATTCTGTCTTGTTTATTTTCAGTTAGTTATCTCGTCCATCTTTGGAATTCTATTGTATGAGTCATTTCAATCTCCGCCCGCTTGGCCTTGCCATTTTAGCAATTACCTCCCCTTCCGTTTTTGCCAATACTGAAACACAATCTGCTCCCCATCAGCTTTCAACTCTTGTGGTATCCGCTACAGGCTACGAACAAAAATTAAAAGATGCGCCTGCATCCATTACAGTCATCACAGCAGAAGACTTGAAAAATAAAAGAATTACTTCGATTGCAGATGCTTTAGTAGATGTGGAAGGTGTCGATATTAGCCCGACCGCGGGTAAAACTGGCGGGCTAAACATTCGTATTCGTGGAATGGACTCAGAATACACCTTGGTATTAGTCGATGGTCGCAGACAAAATAGTACTGGCGATATTTCACCGAATGGATTTGGTGAATCTAACAATAGTTTTATTCCGCCTGTTTCCGCAATCGAGAGAATTGAAGTGATTCGTGGCCCTGCATCTACGCTTTATGGTTCAGATGCAATTGGGGGTGTGGTGAATATCATCACTAAAAAGGTTTCACCTGAATGGACGGGCGCTGTAACACTTGAAGGGACCCTTAACCCGAACTCCTCTGACTTTGGCAACCAGCGTGCTGTAGATGCCTATGTCACTGGTCCCTTGATTCAGAATTTACTGGGTATTCAGCTCCGTGGTCGTAAGGCTGAACGCGATCAATCGCATATAACCCCGGATGCCAATTCAGATACCGAATTAACTCAAGGCAATAACCCGACAAAGTCTGATTTGGAAACTATTGGCGTTCGTCTTACTCTAACCCCTAGCGATGATCATGATATCTCAGCAGAATATGAACAGACCGAACAATGGTATGACAACAGTAATGGCCAGCTCGGTACTCTAGGTGCCAATGGCGGTTATAACTCTGCGCAAGAATATAACCGTGAAAAAATCATTCTTGCCCATAGCTGGAAAACCCGTGTGGGGACTTTGGATTCAAGTATCAGTAATACACAAACAGAAACGGTTGGCCGCTTAATTCCTTCGCGTGCACAAGGTCTATCACAAGCCGTGACCCCGCGGCTGCTTGAAAGTGAAGACACCATTTTTGATAGCAAATTTACCACGCAACATTTTAGTGGACACAATATTACCCTCGGTGGCCAATGGTGGGATGCCAGCATTAAAGATGGTTTACGTGTCAATAAAGAAGTGTCATTTGATCAACTGGGTTTATTTGCAGAAGACACCTGGTCATTTACAGACAGCCTGGCTTTAACTCTCGGTCTACGTTTTGATGATCACAGCACATTTGGCGACTTTTGGACGCCACGCGCTTATTTGGTCTGGAATGCAAATGATAACTGGACCTTTAAGGGAGGCTATTCAGAAGGGTATAAGGCTCCACGTTTGGAACGTCTCACCACGGGTATTTATAATGTTAGCGGTCAAGGCCGTACCCCGGTTTTTGGTAATCCGGATTTAAAACCTGAAACCAGTAATAACTTTGAAATCGGCACGTATTTTAATAACAATTCTAATTTTGATGCCAATATCACGGCCTTTTACAGCCAGATTGAAGACAAAATCGTTACCGGCAATGTTGAACAAAGATGTAATACCAATACCAATAAAACTGTTTGTGAAGAGTTTATGGCATCCATTGGTACACCTTGGGTCATGGATTACTATCAGAGCCGAGGACAAAAACTTCCCGATTCGTGGAATGTTACCCGTCCTACCAATGCAGAAAAAGCGGAAGTCTATGGAATTGAAACCGGCTTCAACTGGGAATTTGCACCGGCATGGAAATTCGGTGTGAATTACACTTGGACAGAAACTGAAATTAAAGACAGTACTTTAGGTAATCCTCCGCTTAACGATACGCCAGAACATATCGTAAATGCCTCATTAAAATGGCAAGCCGATGACAATATTCAGTTATGGGCACGTGGCGAATACCGTAGCGAACGGGCACGCTTCACCTCAACTTATGAGAACTTAACTGCTGCCAATCAAAAAGTTTATGATGCTTTAGGTGAGTTTAAAAGTTATGGGTTGCTGCATGTTGGTTCCAACTTTAGGGTAAACGACAATTGGGACCTGGGCGTTGCTTTATATAACGTATTTGATAAAGACTTTAATGAGCATGAACTGATTGATGGCAGTTATTACAACCATTACAGCAATACTCAAGAAGGTCGTCGTGTTCAGTTAAGTACGACGTTTAAATTCTAATATTCAAAATCCCCATTAAAAACCCTGCATAAGCAGGGTTTTTCTATATTAAAATAAATCAAATACTTAATTACAAATAGTTACATTATTTCATTCAATATCCCGTTTTATTTTATCTTAAGAATCGTCAATTCCAATTCAACTTCATAGTGATAAAAAATAAGAATCATTATTATTCTCATACGTTTTCACAGTACCCTTTTGAGTTCGACATGGCCTTCATTAAAACACGCAAAAAAATCGTATCTTCTGCGATTGTTTCCTCACTTTCAGTGATGGCAGCGAATGCATTTGCACAAGATCAAGTTGCTCAACTTGAAACTATTCATGCACAGGCGGAAGCAGAAACAGCTCAAGGTCTAAAAGTAGATCAATCTGCCAACTCCAAGTTTGTTGCTCCTTTGCTGGATACACCTAAATCAGTTTCTGTCATTTCCAAGCAGCTGATTGAAGATACTCAAGTGACAACTTTGAGCGATGCTTTGCGTACAGTGCCCGGGATTACTTTAGGAGCTGGTGAAGGCGGCAACCCGAATGGCGACCGTCCATTTATTCGCGGTTATAACTCAGAAAGTTCGATGTACGTCGATGGTGTGCGTAACGCCACTTCACAAAACCGTGAAATGTTTGCTGTCGAACAGGTTGAAGTGACCAAAGGTTCAGCCTCTGCAATGGGCGGTGCAGGGACGACTGGCGGTAGCGTTAACATGATTTCTAAAGTTGCGAAAAAAGGCGACTCTTTAGAAGGTTCTGTTGGTGCAGGTACAGACAGTTACCAGCGTATTACTTTAGATGGCAACAAAGATTTTGGTAACGGTATTGCTGCCCGTGTGGCAGTAATGGGCCACCATAATGAAAAAGCCGGTCAGGCCGATGGCACTGAATACAAACGTGCCGGTATTGCTCCAAGTATTACGTTTGGCTTGGATACGCCTACCCGTGCGACCTTAAGCTATTACTACCTAAAAACAGACGATACTCCTGATTCAGGCATACCCTACAACAATCCTACTGGATATTCGCAATATTCAGGAAAGCCAATTGATGTCAAGCAAGGCGTTTATTACGGCTGGGAAGACCGTGATTTCCAGAAACAGGAAAATCAGGTGGGTACAATCAAGTTAGAACATGACCTGACTGACAATCTGACCATTTCAAATACCGCGGTTTATAACAGCTCTAAAAATGATTATCTGTGGACCAACCCTGATGATTCTCAAGGAAACATTTATAAGAATGGAAATGTATGGGCACGTGTAAACTCACGTATTGCCGATACCGATACATTTACCGACCAGTTAGCATTAACCGGAAAATTTAATACCGGTGCTCTTAAGCATAGCTTTAACTTAGGTGCAGAGTATTCGGATCAAGAAACAGATCGCACCCAATATATTATTAATGGCAAAAATGCGACTGGTACTCTAAATCCGGACGATACTCCAACCAATGACTGTAGCCCTGCCGATATTGCTTCGGGCTGGTGTACTTCTGTTCAGAATCCTAATCGGGGACCATGGACAGGAAGTATCAGTACTGAAGGTGCAGACCAATACAACACCCAAACCAAGTCCACTTCTGTTTATTTCCTGGACAGCATTGAATTCAATCCACAATGGATTTTAGATTTAGGCTTACGTTGGGACAAGTTTGATACAGAACAAACCATGACCTATGGTGCACGTAACAGTGCTGTTCTAGGTTCATCTACAACCCCTCCAACAAGACAAGTTGGCGAGCAAGTTAAAACTGAAAGTGATACTGATTTCTTCACTTATCAGGCGGGCCTTACTTTTAAACCGGTTGAAAATGGTTCAATCTATGCCAGCTATGCAACATCTGCCAACCCTGTGGGTGTAGATGCTGGTGACGGTTCTGAAGGTATAGGCGCAGCGTATAGCAACTTGGATCCTGAAGAAAGCCAGACTTTTGAAATCGGTACCAAATGGGATCTTTTACAAGATCGCTTGAATTTAACTGCCGCTATTTTCCGTACTGAAAAGCAGAATGCACGTATCCAGTTGAGCCCAACTACTTATAGTAATATTGGCGAAAGCAAAGTTGACGGTATCGAGCTGGGCTTGAACGGTAAAATTACAGATAAATGGGATATCAGCGCAGGCTATACCTACCTAGATAGTGAAGCGACCAAGAATGGTGTAAGCTGTCGCGGTACAACCTGTACTGACCAAACGGTATTTAACGGCAACCAAATGCCGAATGTTCCTAAAAACAGCGCTACACTTTGGACCACCTATCAGGTTCTTCCTCAACTTCAACTTGGTGCTGGTGCAACTGCAATGGACAAAGTCTATGGCGACCTAGCCAATACCAAATACGTTCCAGGTTATGTGCGTTACGATGCCATGGCACGTTACAACGTTAACGAAAATGTTGACCTGCAATTGAATGTCAACAACCTGTCGGACGAACGCTATTTCACTAAAGCATATGCATCTCACTACGCCACTGAAGCAGAAGGTCGTAGCGCAGTATTGTCACTAAATTTCAAATACTAAGCTCAATTAAAACCATAAATTAATTATGGATTTAATCTAAAATAGCCTCATAATAATGAGGCTATTTTTATAGCTAAAAGAATTCATTCTTCCAAAGGTGTATTGTCGTGATCCATCATATTCCTCATGTCCTGAGTAAAGAACAAGTTCAATATTTCCGTGAAGAAATGGCAAAAATTGAATGGGTCAATGGTAAAGTCACTGCCGGTACACTGTCTGCCACAGTTAAACAAAACCAGCAACTGCCTGAAGATCATCCCCTGACTCATCACTTAAGTACCATCATTTTAGAATCATTGGGTCAGCATCCCTTGTTTTTATCTGCGGCCATTCCTCTCGACATTATTCCGCCACTGTTTAACCGTTATGAAAACAATGAAGCTTTTGGTTTTCATGTCGACAATTCCATCCGCCGTATCCGTGGCAGCAACGACCGTTTACGCACGGATTTATCCTGCACGGTTTTTTTAAGCGACCCGGAAGAATATGAAGGTGGTGACCTGGTGGTTGAAGACACCTATGGCTATCATGAGGTTAAACTACCCGCGGGCGATATGATCCTCTACCCTTCCACCAGTGTGCATGAAGTCACGCCAGTAACCTCCGGCTGCCGTCTCGCGTCTTTCTTTTGGGTACAAAGCATGATCCGTGATGATGCAGAACGTCACATGCTGTTTAATCTGGATCAGTCCATTCAGAACTTGCGTATGCAGTTGGGTGACAAGCACGAAGAGGTCATTAAACTCACCAATCTCTATCATAATTTAATGCGTAAATGGGCTGAACTCTAAGCTTAAAATCATGAAAAGCGCATGATTCAAGTGCTGCATGAATGTTGAGGATGATTTTAATTTTCCTAAAACTGAGCAGCAGAGTTAAGCATTTCATTGTAAGTCAGTATAAAAATCCCAGCCTAATCATCATTCTTTTTCATTAGCGCAATGGATTGAGCACATCCACTGCGCTTTTTTAAACCACATTTTAAATAAAAACGAATAATCTTCTATAAATTTATTGCAAATAATAATAATTATCATTAATATTTGCACCATTGTTACAATCCATAACAATCTATCCACTTTTAGTTCCAGATTACTGACCACAAAAGTTGCAAAACAGTATTGGAATTCTGTCTTATACGAAACTAGGGATGACTGACCATGGCACAAATCAAAAGCCGTAAACACCACAGAAATGCTCAACTGGTTGCCTTAGCAGCCTCGTTCCCGCTCATGACTCATGCAGCAGCAAGCAATGGTGTCACCCAGCTGCCAACCATTACCGTGGAATCTAAAGCGGAAAATAAATATAAAGCCGATAGCGTCAGTTCCCCAAAATATACCCAGCCACTGGTCGATACCCCGCAAACCGTTTCCGTGATTAAAAAAGAACTATTAAAAGAACAAGGTGTGACGTCTTTGGTTGAAGCCTTAAGAAACACACCGGGAATTACCCTGCAACTGGGTGAAAATGGCAATACCAGTGCCGGCGATGCCTTTCAAATGCGCGGTTTTTCGACTCAAACCTCTACCTATGTCGATGGTATTCGCGATTTGGGTGCAGTCACCCGCGATGTCTTTAACCTGGAACAGATTGAAGTGGTCAAAGGCCCTTCTGGTGCGGAAGCTGGTCGTGGTGCAGCATCAGGGTATATCAACCTGGTCAGCAAACTACCACAGACTGAAAATAGCCGTGAAGTTTCTGCCACTTACAATACTGCAGAACATGCCCGCCTGACTGCTGATATCAATCAGGTAATTAATGATGGCATTGCAGTTCGTTTAAATGCCATGGGACAGGACGGCGGCGTTGAAGGCCGCGACTTTATTGAAAACAACGGCTGGGCCATTGCACCCTCGATTGCTTTTGGCCTGGATAGCGATACCCGCCTGTATCTCTATTCACAGCATATTCGTCAACGCAATATTCCGGATGGCGGTATCCCAACTATTGGCATGAAGGGTTTCTACAATGCCGATTCTGCTTTAGCTTCAGCACCTAAAGTGAATCGCGAAAACTTTTATGGTCACGTCGATGACCATGAAGATGTCCATGCAGATATGTATACGGCAAAGATCGAAAGTGATCTGGCTGAAAAGGTCAAACTGACCAACATCACCCGTTTGGGTAAAACCAGTATGAACCGTGTTTTAACCGGGATAAATACCGGTTCAGCCGGTTTAAGAACCAATGGTTCAAATGATCCAAAAGACTGGGAAGTTAACCGTTCACGTCAGGGTGTCGATCAGGAAAATAAGATTCTTGCTAACCAGAGTACTTTGAACCTGAATTTAACAACCGGTGCCATTGAGCATGATGTAGTTGCAGGTTTGGAATTTTTAAAAGAACAGCAACATACGAAAACTATGGCTACGCAAATGCCGGGTCAAGCGACAGTAGCCACATCTTGGGCCAATCTTTATGATCCAGATCGCAATGAAGCAATGCCCGGCCTGATGTATAATGGGGGCTATACCCATGGTGAAACTGATACAGCTGCCGCCTATTTATTCGACACGCTTAAATTTGGCGAGCGCTTCCAGCTGAATGGTGGAGTACGGGTCGACTATTACGACACCGAATATGATGCTTTGACCTTGCCATCGGGTAGCAGCAGCTTGGTCCCTGCTAGTTTTGGTGCACATGACACCTTGGTCAGCTGGAAACTGGGAGGCCTATTTAAACCTACGGCTAAAAGTAGCGTATATGCTTCTTATGCCAAATCCCTGACTCCTCCGGGAAGCGCCAACTTTAGCCTTTCAGCAACAGGGATTAACAGTGCGGCTGCCAAACCACAAGAAACCCACCATTATGAAGTTGGCACCAAGTGGGATTTGCTCAATGATCAACTGGCTGTAAACGCTGCTGCGTATTACACTGAAAATGAAAACCAGTTTACTCAAGATGCGATTACTCAAGAATCCATTCAGCAAGGTAAAACGACCGTCAAAGGGGTTGAACTGAGTGCTGTAGGTAAAATCACGGATGTATGGAATGTGTCTGCTGGTGTTGCGCATATGAAAACTGAACAAGAAGACCAGCTCAGCGTGAATGCAACCACCGGCGCAATTACCCGAACCAACAATGTACGCTGGTCACCGGAATGGACTGCAAGCTTATGGTCGACCTATGATGTTGCCGGCTTTAAACTGGGCTTGGGTGCACGTTATGTCGATGAACAAAAACGTGTGATTACCGACAGCACGGCAGCGGCGAATATGCCAAATATTCCAGGCTATGTAGTATTTGATGCCATGGCAGGTTATAGCCTGAATAAGAACGCTTCGGTCAACTTGAATGTCTATAACCTGGCAGACAAGGAATACATCAGCACCCTCAATAATGGCGGTGGTCGTATGATATTAGGACAACCGCGTTCAGCAGCTTTAACCTTTAACTATAAGTTTTAAGTCATTCGCCAAGTCTTAGCAGATTAAGTATAAATGCAGTGTATTAGAGCACTAATGCACTACATAATTCACTTTTGAGTCCAATCAACTTTAGGGATGCAGATCAAGCTGATGATGTTACATATTCCTGAAATTCTAAGCAAACAGCAGGTTGTCGAGCTACGACAACAATTAGATAATAGTCAGGCCTGGATTCAGGGTCAGCACAGCGCCGGCTTTCAGGCACAGAAAATTAAAAATAATCTACAGATTGATCCCAACAGCATTGCTTATCAATCCTTTGCGGCTAAAATTCTTCATGCCTTACAACACAACATCCTGCTCAAATCTGCGGCATTACCCAAGCATATTCTTCCACCTTTATTTAACTGTTATCAAGATCAGGGGCATTATGGCAATCATGTCGATAATGCCGTGCAATATTCCAGCAGCATCGGACAAGCCATTCGGACTGACGCTTCCATCACCGTGTTTTTATCTGAACCCGATGAATATGCAGGCGGTGAACTGATTGTTGAAGACAATTATGGCAGTCATGAAGTCAAGCTCGATGCGGGAGATGCCATACTCTACCCGGCCACCAGTTTACATCGGGTGGAACCGGTGACCCAAGGCAAGCGGATTGCGGCCTGCACCTGGATACAAAGCATGGTCAAAGATGACTGGCAGCGCAGCATGCTGTTTAATCTCGACATGAACATTATTAAATTGCGCCAGCAGATTGGCGATAGCGAAGAAATTCTGGGTTTGACCAGTCATTACCATAACCTATTACGCCAATGGGGAGATCTATGAAAACCGTTGCTCCCATCTCGCAGATTCCGGCCTATTTACAAACTATTGCCGATTATGAAATTCAGGCACAAAAGCATCTGTCTGATATGGTGTGGCAGTACTTGCAAGGCGGCTCTATGGATGAAGTCAGCGTCCGGGATAATCTGAATCAGTTTCAACAGATTCACTTAATGCCCCGAATGCTCAAAAACCTGACTCAAGGTCATACCCGCTGTAAAATTTTAGGGCAGGAATATCCGCACCCGATTTTTCTGGCTCCGATTGGACACCAGCAGCAGTTCCATCCTGAAGCTGAAGCAGCAACCGCATTGGCAGCAGAAGTACTGGGCAGCAATATGGTACTTAGTACCTTTAGCAATACTGACATGCGCCAACTGAAACAGGACAATCCATACAAGTGGTTTCAGCTGTACTGGCAAGGCGACCGGGAAAAATCGCTCGCCTTGGTGAAACTGGCAGAACAGCACAATTTTAAAGCCCTGGTGATTACCGTAGATTCCCCGCATAGCGGCATCCGTGACCGTGAACGCCGGGTATTTTTCCATTTACCGGAAGGTATGCAGCATCCGCATACCCCGGCGCATATCCCCTTGCCTGAACTGCATGAGGGGGATCATCCCGTATTTAACGGTTTAATGAAAATTGCACCGACTTGGGAGGATATTGCCTGGATGGTTCAACAGACCTCATTACCCGTTATTTTAAAAGGAATCGTCAATCCGCAGGATGCGCTGCTGGCCATACAGCACGGCGTACAAGGCCTGATTGTATCGAATCATGGCGGTCGTGTATTAGATACTTGCATTCCTCCACTGACTGCATTGCAGTTGATTAAAAAAGTGCTGCCGGCCGATTTTCCGCTGCTATACGATGGCGGGATTCGCCGTGGTTCAGATGTGTTTAAAGCCATTGCTTTGGGGGCAGCGGCGGTTTTCATCGGTCGTCCTTATATATATGGACTGGCAACTGCGGGAGCACTGGGTGTGGCGCATGTGATTAAAATACTGAAGGAAGAATTTGAGATTACCATGGCATTAATGGGAACAGCCACGCTAAATGACATCACTGATGAGTATATTTTCCATAAATAGTGTTGCTTATGGAAAATATTTCCCACACTCCAGTTTTATATGCAAAAAAAGAAAAATATTTCCAGAATAAATCCAGTAAGATTAAGTTATAGCTTTGCAAAAGCTGCGATTAAGCCAAGTGATAGGAATTGATGGTTTTTTATAACTTTCGACCAATCCTTTTAGGTACCCAGCTTGCAAATTAATAGAATAGACACAATCTATATTCGTAGTACGTTGCCGTGATCTACCACTGAAAGCAACTGGTGCTACACAAGGAGTTACCTCATGATGTTGGCTGATCCAAGTAAAAAATATCGTCGCATGTACCAGCGTGTAGACTTGCCAGACCGCCAATGGCCAAATAACGAAATTACCAAAGCGCCAATTTGGATGAGTACCGACTTACGTGATGGTAACCAAGCCATTTTTGAACCAATGGATATGGATCAAAAATTCAAAATGTTCCAGATGTTGGTGAAAATTGGTTTCAAACATATTGAAATTGGCTTCCCATCTGCATCGCAAATTGACTTTGACTTCACCCGTAAATTGATTGAAGAAGGTCATATTCCGGATGATGTGTACATTGAAGTTTTAGTGCAGGCTCGTGATCACTTGATTCAGCGTACTTTCGAATCTTTGCAAGGTGCGAAACGTGCCATCGTGCATATCTACAACTCAAACTCTCCGACTTTTCGTCAAAAAGTTTTGAATGTGGATGTGGAAGGTGCACGTCAGTTAGCAATTAATGCTGCTCAAAAAGTGAAACAATACGCAGCACAATATCCTGAAACTGAATTTGTATTCCAGTACAGTCCAGAATGTTTCTCTGCAACCGAATTGGAAGTGGCAAAAGCAGCCTGTGATGCTGTCACTGAAATCTGGGAAGCATCACCTGAAAATAAAGTGATTTTAAACTTACCTGCAACCGTAGAGGTATCTAGCCCGAATATCTATGCCGACCAGGTGGAGTGGATGCACCGCAATATCGAGCGTCGTGATGGTGTGATTATTTCCGTACACTGCCACAATGACCGTGGTTGTGGTATCGCAGCGACTGAATTGGCGATTATGGCGGGTGCAGACCGTGTCGAAGGTTGTGTCTTTGGCAATGGCGAACGTACCGGTAACGTCGATGTAGCAGCTGTGGCCTTGAACATGTATACCCAGGGTGTTGCACCGCACCTAGATTTCTCCAACATTAACGAAATTATTGCCACTGTTGAAGAATGCACAGGCTTGCCAGTCCACCCACGTCATCCATATGCAGGCGACTTGGTGTTCACTGCATTCTCCGGTTCACACCAGGATGCGATCAAGAAAGGTTTTGAATTCCAGAAAAATGAAGAAATCTGGGATATGCCTTACTTGCCAATCGATCCTAAAGACTTGGGCCGTGACTACGATGCCGTAATTCGTGTGAATTCACAGTCGGGTAAAGGCGGTATTGCCTACTTGTTAGAATCCAATTACAACGTGGTGTTGCCGCGTCGTTTACAGATTGAATTTTCGCAAGTGGTTCAACAGGTGACTGACGAGCAAGCCAAAGAAGTTTCTGCACAAGACATCTGGGCATTGTTTAAAGATACTTATGTGGCCGTGAAAGATTCCCATTACTCTGCCAAAAACTACAAATTGTCCGATGAAAATGGCAATCAAGTCATTGAGTTAGATATTGAAGTAAACGGCGAAGTTCAGCACTTGCGTGGTGAAGGTAACGGTCCGATCTCAGCCATCTTGAATGCATTACAGTTGCCAATTGATGTGTTGAACTATGAAGAACGCAGTATTGGTTCTGGTGCAAATGCCAAAGCCTTGGCCTTGGTTGAGCTTCAGGTCAAAGGTGCCGGTAAATCAGCCTTTGGTGCTGGAGTGCATGACAACATCGTGACCTCATCTATCGAAGCGATTATTGCCTGCACCAACCGCTTGATTGATCAGGGTGTATTAAGTACCGATCAGGTCATTGCTGCTGCAGTATAAGCTTTATCAAATAAAAAACTTTAGAAAGGATACCCTCAAGTGGTATCCTTTTGTTATTCATCCTAAAGATTTAAGGCGAAAATTTCCTGTGTCTTTTCCAGCTGACTCAGTGGGCCTCGTTAGCCCGCAAAAGTTTATTTTCGAAGAGCCGTTAGAGCTCGAATGTGACCGAATTCTTCCACGTTTTGAGCTCATGGTCGAAACTTATGGCGAACTCAAT
The DNA here is from genome assembly GCF_044130295.1 of Acinetobacter uliginosus. Classification (NCBI taxonomy): domain Bacteria; kingdom Pseudomonadati; phylum Pseudomonadota; class Gammaproteobacteria; order Moraxellales; family Moraxellaceae; genus Acinetobacter; species Acinetobacter uliginosus. Next base: position 17,019 of record NZ_JBIQOC010000009.1, read on the forward strand.
GCCGACAAATCCAATGCCATTCTGATTTGTCATGCCTTGTCTGGCCATCACCATGCGGCAGGTTATCATCATGAAGATGACCGCAAACCAGGTTGGTGGGATGCATGCATTGGACCAGGTAAAGCCATTGATACCTCTAAATTCTTTGTCGTCGCCCTGAATAATATTGGCGGTTGCAGCGGTTCAACCGGCCCGATTTCGCCCAATCCGGAAAATGACAACCGTCCTTATGGACCGGATTTTCCTCTGGTCACCGTGCGTGACTGGGTCAAAACCCAGGCCCTGCTCTCTGACCGCATGGGCATTGATGTCTGGTATGCCATTATTGGCGGTTCTCTGGGCGGCATGCAGGCTTTGCAATGGTCGGTGGATTATCCGGACCGTTTAAAAAAATGCGTGATCATTGCCAGTGCTCCAAAACTATCGGCACAGAATATTGCCTTTAACGAAGTGGCACGTCAGTCGATTCTGTCTGATCCCGACTTCCATAATGGCCGTTATCTGGAAAATGACAGCTATCCTAAACGTGGCCTGATTCTGGCACGTATGGTCGGTCATATTACCTATCTGTCTGAAGAAGCCATGAAACAGAAATTTGGCCGTGACTTGAAGTCGGGCAAATTTATGTACGGTTTTGACGTTGAGTTCCAGGTCGAAAGTTATTTGCGTTATCAGGGCGAGCAGTTTAGTCGTAACTTTGATGCCAACACTTACCTGATTATGACCAAGGCACTGGACTACTTTGACCCATCACGCGAGTATGAGCAGTCATTGAAAAAAGCCATGGCCAATACCCAATGCAAGTTTCTGGTGGTTTCATTTACCACCGACTGGCGTTTTACCCCGCAGCGTTCACAAGAAATTGTCGATGCACTGATCAGCAACCATAAACCTGTCAGCTATGTCGATATTGATGCAGAACAGGGTCACGACTCGTTCCTGTTCCCGATTCCGCTTTACGTTAAATCATTACGTGCATTTTTAGGTGGTGCAGAACACCTCGAAGCCACACCTAAGGAGACTGTGTAATGCGTATCGATCATCAACTGGCAGAAAAATGGATTAAACCCGATTCCAGCGTACTGGATTTAGGCTGTGGTGATGGCGAACTGCTGGCACATATGAGTAAAAAGCACAATATTCGTGCATATGGCCTAGAAATTGATCAGGAAAAGATTGCAATTGCGGTAAGTCGGGGGTTAAATATTATCCAACAAGACTTAAACCTCGGTTTAAGCCGCTTTGCAGACCAGTCCTTCGACTATGTCGTGATGGCACAGGCCTTGCAAGCTGTAGATGCACCAGACGTATTATTGCGTGATATGGTGCGTGTGGGGAAACAGGCGATTATCACCTTTCCTAACTTTGCCCACTGGAAGACCCGGTCTTTCTTGGCATTAAAAGGAAGGATGCCGGTTTCGGAAGCTTTACCGTATATGTGGTATAACACGCCAAATATTCATTTATGTACTTTCCGTGATTTTGAAGCACTGTGTGCGGAAAATGATATCCGGATTATTAATCGACTTGCCGTGAATGGGGATCAGCAAGGTAGTTTACTCAGTAAACATATCCCGAATCTGTTTGGTGAAGTCGCTATTTATCGAGTGAGCGCACTATGAAAAAAATACTATTAAGCACACTATTGGCTGGACTGTTTAGCATTCAAGTCCATGCAGAATATGTTGCACCTACGGCATCGGTTTCGAGCCAGGCTGCGCAGTATTCTGTTATGGATATTAACAACCTGACCAAAGCTGCCAAAGCCGGTCAACCCGCTGCACAATTTTATCTCGGTACCCGATATCAGCAAGGCAGAGAGGTCCAGAAGGATGAGCAGCAAGCTTTTTCCTGGTACAAAGCTGCTGCCGATCAAGGTCTGACTGCTGCACAACTGAATGTCGGTCGTATGCTGGCTGATGGTATTGGCACCAAAAAAGATGAAGCTTTGGCACGTAAATATTTTGAAAAAGCAGCAAGCCGTGGCGATAACCGTGCCAGCTTTAATCTAGCGATGATGGAAGAACAAAAGAAAAACTATGTCGGCGCATATCAGTGGTATGAATTGTCTACCCGTGACGGCATGCTCGACAATAAAGTGATTTCACTGTCTGAAGGTAAGAAAACCGCTTTGGCTGCCAACTTGAGCCAAGAACAGATTCGTCAGGCACGTGACCGTGCGGACAAGTGGATTCAGGCACAGTAATTCTGCCTAATTCTATAAAGCACCTTCGGGTGCTTTTTTATTGGCTGATTGTTAGTCCCCATTTCAGGTAAAATTGAACTTATTTTAAAGATTAGAGCTTTTATAGAATGTCTGCACAAGATTGGTTATCGCAAGGAACACTGGTACTGGCAAGCAACAACAAAGGAAAGATTGCTGAATTTGAAAAAATGTTTGCCGAGTTAAATCTGCCTGTTGAGGTAATCCCTCAAGGCAAACTGAATATTGAAGATGCGATTGAAGATGGTTTGAGCTTTGTTGAAAATGCCATTATTAAAGCCCGTCATGCATCTAAAATTTCAGGCAAACCGGCGATTGCCGATGATTCCGGGATTTGTGTTCCTGTACTGGATGGTGCGCCAGGTATTTATTCTGCTCGCTTTGCCGGCGAACATGGCAATGATGCAGCCAATAATGAAAAACTGTTAACCCGACTTAAACCGCTGCGTAAAGAAGGTGAAAGTATTGAGGGCATGTTTGTTTGCGTACTTGCGCTGGTTCAGCATGCTGAAGATCCGCTGCCTCAAATTTTTCAGGGCATCTGGACAGGTGAAGTGCTAGAAGCGCCCCGAGGTGAAAATGGTTTTGGTTATGACCCGCTATTCTGGTTGCCTGAACTGGGTATTTCTAGTGCAGAGATGAGTAAGGAAGATAAAAATAAAATCAGCCATCGTGGTCAGGTGATGCAGTTGTTTAAAGCGAGCCTAGAGAAGTAATTTCCTTATTAATCAACCTATCCTTCTAGCAGAAGGGATTACATGTAATTCAATCCCAATATATTTTAGATTGATATTCTCCCTCCCTCTGGGAGGGAGTTAGAGGGAGGGCAATAAAAGATGAAGTATTCCCCCATAAACCCCAATCAATATCGCACTGGCCACAGTACCCGACGCAATATATTTTGCTGAATAGCCGGTGCCTTGATAATGCGTTTCCAGCGCCACAATATTGGCCGCCGGCGGCAATAGAAAGAACATCAACATCACGGCATAGGTCAGCATTTGATGAGGAATAGGCAAAAATAGATAAGCTGCTGCACACAATAAAACAGACAATAACATACGGCTACTGATGATCAATAAGCTACGTTTCAAATCACTCCAGCCAATCCTGACCTTACTCAGCCACATACCCAAAACACACATACCGGCAAAGGTCACCAAGACTTTATTGGCCTGGTAAATCAGCTGTATTACGGGATGAGATTCATAGCTGCTAAAGTCCCAGAATGACAAAACAGCAGCCGTGGTCAAGGCAATGACAGGGGGCGAAAGCATTACATTTTTAATAATAAATCCCTTATCCTGCCGGGTTTCACTCACCGACATCACTGCACAGATATTGCCAAATAAAGAACCGCCGATATACAAGGCAACAATGGTGCTGCTGGCTTCCGGTCCAAAGACGGCTAAAGCAAAAGGAAGACCTAACCATGCACCATTCAAATAACTAAAACACAGAGCACGTAATTTGTCTTGTTGAAAATAATAAAAACCACTAAAGAAAATAATCGAACTGAACAAGCTGAAACCGATCAGCCACAGACTACCTTCTTTATAAAACACCATATTGTAAATGATCAGCAGGGGTATAAAGAGACGGGCCAGCAAAGCTGCCAATAATGGCCGGATCGGCTTTAAAACATGCACTCCCCAATATCCGGCAAGAAAAGAAATAAGAGGAAGAATCAGTGCCATGAGGGTGCAAACTTGGTTTTTTACTGAAGAAGTCCATCCTAGCACAGCTGATATTCAAACATGATCTTGCAGGGCTCATTTTTCATATTCATCTAGCCATGAATCACTTTGTCTTAAAACCGAAACAGAAACGTCACGGCAATGTCATACAGACCTGTTGAGATAGTTCTCAATAAAAATGAGGATATTTTCATGGCAGGATTATCAATTTGGCACGTTGTCATTTTTGCAATTGTGGTGATTTTATTGTTTGGCACATCCAAACTGAAAAATCTGGGTAAAGATATCGGGGGTGCCGTTAAGGATTTTAAAAAATCGATTAAAGATGATGATGCTGAACATGCTCAACTGCAAGAGCCCCGCACCATTGATGCTCAGGTTAAAAACACTGAAAATACTGTAAAAAGCTAAACGAGTGCAGCCATGCTAAATGTCGGTATGACTGAACTGCTGTGCTTTGCCATTATTGCACTGCTGGTTTTGGGTCCTGAAAAACTGCCCGAAGCTGCGCGTTTTGCCGCGAAATGGTATGGTAAAGCGAAGCGCTTTATTCATAGTGTGCAAACCGAAGTCGATCGGGAACTGAAACTTTCAGAATTTCGTGAAGAAATTCAGAAAGAAATTGACCGCATGACAGAAATAGAACAACGCTTGCAAAAGCAGCTGGATCATTTAACCCAGTCAACACAACAAGAAAAGACTCACGAGCCATCTTCCCCCCGTTATACCTGGCTCAGTCCGTGTCGTTTGACACCCTTTTCAGCGAATTTTGTTCAGTTACATGGCGCTGATGCAGTCAAGGTTTCACGCTCTTATCTCCCCTCTACATTGAAGATTGCCGTATGAGCCAAAGTCAATTGCCTGCTGCTGAAGTCAAATCAGAGACTGAAAATCTGGAACAAATGCCTGTGATGCAGCATTTAATCGTTCTGCGTCAGTATCTATTTAAAATCGTTGGTATTACCCTGCTGCTGTTCTTCTGCTTATTGCCATTTCGCAATTATACTTATCAGCTTTTGTCGGAACCGCTCAGACAACAACTGCCTGTCAGTTCCACCATGATTGCCACCGATGTTACTGCAACCTTTATGGCACCGTTTAAGCTGAATTTATTTGTGGCCTTGATGTTGGCAATGCCGGTAATCATCTACTTCCTATGGTCATTTGTACGCCCTGCCCTGTATGAAAAAGAGCGTCACCTCGCTATTCCACTTTTAGCTGGTAGTATTTCTTTATTTTACTTAGGCATAGCTTTCGCCTACTTCATTACCTTGCCAGCAATTTTGCATTTCTTTATCAGTGTGTCGCCAGAGAGCGTTGCACCAATGACCGACATCAACAGTTATTTAGGCTTTTGTTTAAAATTGTTTTTGGTGTTTGGATTAACCTTTGAAATCCCAATTGTCACTTTAGTCCTAATTCTGATTGGTGTGGTCAGCACGCAAAGTCTGGCAGAAAAGCGACGCTTTATTGTGGTGGGCTGTTTCTTTGTCGCCATGTTTGTGACGCCACCGGATGCACTTTCCATGGTGATGCTTGCCATTCCCATGTGGTTATTATTTGAAATAGGATTATTTCTTGGAAAGATGTTAGAAAAGCGCCATGCATTCAAACCATAATCACACTACTTTTACCCGGCTCCAAACCTAAAATGCAAGTTTGGAGTTTTTATTTATATATATTAAGATATTGATTTTATTATTTTTAAATAAAATAAATTGTCTTTAAATTGACCAAAAAGTGTAAAAAAACTGTCATCACCCGTTTATACAATCGCTCATGATAATCAACTAAACAATAACTTAATTACACTTTACGGATTTAATATGACAACCACTTCTCATCAGCCAACTCGTCGCGATCTTTTAAAATGGTTTTCTGGAATTCCTTTTTTACCGCTTGGGGCAATGGCCACAACAGCAGCATTAACGGGGTGTAATAATAGTGATTCAGACATCATTACCACTCCACCGACAAAACCTGTCAATTTTAAAAGTGCTAAATTTACCCCAATGGCTGCACCGAACACGGTTGCTGACATAGCGACGACATCGGTTAAATCAAAACTACAAATTACTTGGGATGATGCAACAAATACAGAATATCAGCTTGCATATAAACCCTTCTTTGTTACAGGTCAAACTGTGCCAAAACATGGTGGTGGAACAATTGTTGCCGGTGGCTATTTTGATGTAAATGGCAACCCGATTATGGATAAATCCGTCGTAGGACAAGAACGTCAGTTCTTTTCTGATGCTCCAGATGGCTCATCTTTAATTCATTTGAACGATGCAAAAGTAGACGGTGTGACAACCCCAGTATTCCATGTGGTTCAGTTTGAATATAATTCAAAAGACCAGTCAGGTGCAGATACCTACGGTCAATTGCCTTCTCCAATTGCTATTCTTACACTTGACCAAGATCAAAAAACAGGTCATCTAGAACTTAAAAAATATTTCAACGTGAATACTGCACCGGTGCACGGTTTATGGATTACTTGTGGTGCAAGTCTTTCTCCGTGGAATACCCATCTTTCAAGTGAAGAATATGAACCTGATGCTTTCGGCCAAGGCATTGGTGGTCCAGCTCCAACTGGATTTGGAAAATATTTCTTTAATAATGATATGACCAAAGTAAAACCATATAACTATGGCCATTTACCCGAAGTGATCGTGAACTTAGATGGTACAGGTAGCATCAAGAAGCATTATTGTTTAGGTCGTATTTCACATGAACTGGTTCAGGTCATGCCTGACAATAAAACCGTCATCATGGGTGATGACTATACCAATGGCGGTTTCTTTATGTTCATTGCAGATAAAGAGAAAGACCTTTCTGCGGGAACACTCTATGCTGCTAAATACAAAGATGAATTAAATGAAACCTCTACAGCACGTATCGAGTGGATTAAGCTTGGTTCTGCAACCAGCAAAGAAATTGAAGATCTGGTTAATGTTCAGAATATTCAACCAACAGACATCATGGAAAGCTTAAACGTAAATCCAAATGATGCCAGCTATACTGAAATCACATTGGCGAAGAAAAAGCTTTGGGTCAAACTCAAACCAGGTATGGAAAAAGCAGCCGCTTTCCTGGAAACTCATCGTTATGCGACCCTGATGGGTGCGAGCATGGCATTTACCAAAATGGAAGGCACAACGGTAAATATCAAGGATAAAGTGGCTTACTCAGCACTTGCCAACATACAAGACTCAATGGTTGTAAATACAAGCAGTTACGTTGCTGCGCATAATATTAAATTCGCAAAAGCATTAAAAGCCGGTGGCGTGCTTGCACATGACCTTAAAGGTAATCAAGTTGACAGCACAGGAACACTTATTCAAAGTGAATGGATACCTGCGCAAAGTCATATGTTACTAATGGGTGAAGATATTAGCATTGATACTTTTGGTAATACGGCAAATCCAGAAAAAATTGCCAGTCCAGATAACTTAAAGTTCTCAGAAAAACTACGCACTTTGTTTATCGGTGAAGATTCAGGCAACCATTTAAATAACTATCTATGGGCATATAATGTTGATGCAAAAACATTGGACCGTATCTTATCTACCCCAGCAGGTGCAGAATCAACAGGTTTGCATGCAGTAGATGAAGTGAATGGTTGGACCTACATCATGAGTAACTTCCAGCACCCGGGTGATGAATGGAATCGTTTCTATAAAATAGATGCTGTAACTGGTGCACGTAGCGGCTTAAGCGCAGATTTACTGATGCAAATTGACACTGCAATTGATGCAAACTACAACAAAAAGTTCGCTGCGGCGGTGGGTTATATTACGGCTGACCCAATCGCTCCATCAATGCAAAAGAAAGCAATACCAAGTAAATAAACTGCCTTCTAAAAATGCCGACCTCGTGTCGGCATTTTTTATGGGCTTAAAGGTAAATTTATCTGGATAATATTGCCCTGGGTGTCCCCTTGCTGGGATTTTTCCTGCCATTGCCATTGCTGATTTTTCATCCGTAGAAAATTGGAACAACGCGTACCATAGACCGGGCTTTGAATAAAGGTCGAAGAGAGTAATTCCTCCATCTCCAGACTAATGCCGGTTTGAGGCAAAAGCTCGGGAATAATTTTCCGTTCATCTTCCAGAATGTCCCAAACCGCAAATTCCAGATCTGCTTCGGGTGTCGCTGCCTGCTGGAGCATGGGCAAAAATTCCTGGGTAAAACGTTTACGCAGATGTCGGGTCTTTTCCCAATGCTCGGTCATTAAACCATTTGACACCACATACACGCCTTGGGCTAACACCTGCGGTGCCTCACCACGGTTACTCATATAAACTGCCTGATTTGAATCACCTAAAAATAAATTAAAGCCGGCATAGTCACATTGCCGTTTTTCCAGTGCTTGCGCAAAGCGGATCGGGGTTAAATCGGATTCCAGAAAAGCCTGAATCAGATGACCACGAGAAGTAAGATACTGTATTTTATCGGTCGCATCCCTGAAATTGGTTAACACTGCCCAGCGACCTGATGCAGTAATCCCCATCCACGTACCACCGGACTGCAAATCTTTTCCGGCAATAATCGGACTGTTTTCCCAAGCGTACAATGCTGCACTCGGCCGCTGATAAAACTCATCCCGATTGGAAATCAGACATAGAGGAGTATCCGGCAAAACTTGCCAGGCTAAAGCGACAATACACATAATTCATGCTCTTCATCTTTACACATTGAATGTACAACATTTTTCCCAGGTTTCAGCTAAAATCTGTGCAAAACATAATGACAAGGAACAGGAATGCTGACCTATCCAAATATAGACCCGGTTGCGGTATCGCTGGGACCATTACAAGTCCACTGGTATGGATTGATGTATTTACTGGCATTTTTATTTGCCTGGGGACTTGCCACCTATAGAACCAAACAACGTGATGGCTGGACACCTGACATGGTCTCTGACCTGATCTTCTATGGTGCCTTAGGGGTCGTGGTCGGTGGTCGTGTAGGCTACGTATTCTTTTATGGCTTTGAACAGTTCATGGCCAATCCACTATGGTTATTTCAGGTCTGGACCGGCGGCATGAGCTTCCATGGTGGATTCCTGGGTGTGATGCTTGCCATGCTATTCTGGTGCAAAAAATACCAGAAAACCTGGTTTCAAACGCTGGACTTTATTGCCCCTTGTGTCCCGACTGGCCTGATGTTCGGTCGTATTGGCAATTTCATTGGTGGTGAACTGTATGGCCGCCCGGTTTCTGATTCAAACTTTGCACTGGGGATGATCTTCCCTACCGATCCCTTGCAATTGGTCCGTCATCCCTCACAGCTTTATCAGGCTTTGGGCGAAGGTTTAATCCTGTTTATTGTATTGTGGTGGTTCAGCTCCAAGCCGCGTCCACGTATGGCAGTTTCTGCCCTGTTCCTGATCGGTTATGGTATTGCCCGTTTTGTGGTGGAATTCTTCCGTGAACCCGATAATGGCCAGCTATTTATTGGCTGGATGAGTAAAGGCCAGTTCCTGACTGTACCGATGATTTTGATTGGCCTCTGGATGATGTGGTATGCCTATCAAAAGAAAATCTATGATTGGGGTCCACAGAAAAATAGCTGAATAAAATTCCTTCTCCCTGAACTTAAGTTTAAGCACTGCTTTAAATTTAAGTGTAAGAGAAGGTTAGGATGAGGGAGACAAAAAATGTCTCCTTTTTTTATCTCTCTGGTTATGTGTGCTCTTAAGAAAGAGATTTAAAATAATCTACAGGTAGGTTGAATCTGTGCTTCCCTCTCACTCGTATGCTAAAGTGCCCTTAGTTCTTATTCATCCAATAGAAAAACATGCTCGAATTTTGGTTCAATCCTAAAGCTTCCATTCTTCATAAACTGCTGATCTTTGTGGTCATCGCAATTGCAACGGGCGGACTGTACTGGATGGAACCTTTAAAACCGGATGCTATCCTGATGTTCATGGGTACAGGTATTATTTTCCTGATTTGCCGTTACTGTAAAATTCATTTTGCTGCTAAAAACCCGACCGGCCTGTTCTATCGACTCTTGGTCTGGATTCCTCTTGCCTTGCTGTTGGCCCTGATTTTCATGCATATGCAGAATGGTGAAATTCTCATCCCCGGTGCCCAAGGCATCGGTTTTATGGCTTTGGCCATTTGCCTGTTTTCACCCTTGTCTTTATTGAATAAAAATGCCCCCTTGGATGAGCAAAAATAATGCTGAAGTTCTGGTATTCCGACCAATGTAGCCGCGAGCTGAAACTGATGGTCTGTATTGCAACCTGTATGATCATTTATCTCTGCTCTACGGTACAGCAACTTTCCCCCATGTTGACAGGAATAAGTGTAGGCATTGGTATGGGCATACATGTATTAAGAGCGTTAAGCTTAAAAATTGCGGCAGATAACCCTTATAAGAAAGGTTTTGAGATTCTTGTGTTCATTATGCCGCTGATGGCATTCATTACCTTAATTTCTGCATTGCCTACCCAGCATAAGCTGATGCTCGCCATTCAGGCGATTGGCTTTGCTGCCATTGGCCTATTTATATTATCGGGCTTTCCAAAGCGCAAGTTTGATTAGATTGAACTGAATTAGCTTCTCGTGTATTTCACACCCTTAAATAAGCCGAAATCCATATTGAATGTATTTTAAAAAGCCAAAATAAAAAAGACCGCTAAAAAGCGGTCTTTTTCAATCATCGAGAGATGATTAAGCAGCTAATGCACCTTTAGCTTTTTCAGCTAAAGCAGCAAATGCAACTGCGTCATGCATAGCGATGTCAGCAAGTACGCGACGGTCGATGATCACTTGAGCTTTTTTCAAGCCATCGATCATACGGCTGTACGACAAACCATTTTGACGAGCACCAGCGTTGATACGTGCAATCCACAAAGCGCGGAATTGACGTTTCTTTTGACGACGGTCACGGTAAGCGTATTGACCTGCTTTGATTACTGCTTGGAACGCAACGCGGTAAACGCGTGAGCGAGCGCCATAGTAACCTTTAGCACGAGCAAGAATTTTTTTATGACGGCGATGAGCCTGTACACCACGTTTTACACGAGCCATTTATAAATCTCCTTAGATGTATGGGCACATAGCACGAACTGAAGCAACGTCACTTACGTGAACCATCACACAGCCGCGCAATTGACGGATACGTTTAGCAGATTTTTTGGTCAAAATGTGGCGTTTGAACGCTTGTTTACGCTTGAAACCGTTAGCAGTCGCTTTAAAACGTTTAGCTGCACCACGGCGAGTTTTTAACTTAGCCATAACAACCTCTTTAAACACCTGTTCGGCACGTCTGCACCATTGCAAAAACGACCTGCAGGTAAGGGAGCGAACATTCTAAAGCATCTTTGTTCAAAACAAAAGCAGATATACCGAAAATAGTATGCCAATCATCTGTTTCACTTAGTCTTATTTTCACTATCAAAAGCGGGATGTTTTTATTAATAAATCCACTATTCGGCATTATAATTATCACACCATAAGAATACCGGACTGCTATGAACCCTGCACAGGATGCTTTTGCCGCCCTGCGTTATCGTGACTTTTCCATTGTCACGATTAACCAGTTCTGCCTGACGCTCGCCATTTTAATTCAAGAAATTATTGTCGCGTATTCGCTGTATCAGATTACCAAAGACCCTTTGACGCTGGGTTTGATTGGCCTGGCCGAAGCCATTCCCTTTATTGCCTTGTCCTTGTGGGGTGGCTATTTCGCCGACCGCTTTAACAAACAGACCATCATGAAAATCTGTCTGTTCTTTGCCGTGCCCTTGCCTGTGGTTTTATGGTGGCTATTTCATGCTTATGGCTTGACTCAAATTAGTGTAAATGCCCTATCTTGGGGAATTTACGCGGTGATCTTTGCGTTGGGAACCATCCGTGGGTTCTATAATCCTTCCGCCACTTCACTCAAGCCTTTTTTAATCCCGCGTGAGCTCTATGCCAATGGCGCGACTTGGACCACCATTGGCTGGCAAAGCGGCGTGATTATTGGTCCCATGCTTGGTGGTTTTATGCTGGCTTTTTTAGGCCGTGAAAACAGTTTATGGACAGTCGCCGGATTATTGGCCATCTGTTTCATCCTAATTAACCTGCTACAAAAACGCAGTTTTCCCAAAATTGAAACGGATAATTTAATCGAAAGTTTGGGAGATGGTTTCCGCTTTATCTGGAAAACCAAAATCGTGCTCTGGGCCATTTCGCTGGATCTGGTTTCGGTGCTGTTTGGCGGGGTCATTGCCTTACTGCCGATCTTTGCCGAAGATATTTTAAAAGTCGGGCCTGAAGGTTTGGGTTACTTGCGTGCAGCACCTTCGATTGGTGCACTCATCACCATGATTGCCTTAACCAGATTTCCACCGACCCAAAATGCATGGCGGAATATGTTGCTCGCGGTTGCCGGGTTTGGCATGTTTACACTGCTGTTTGCCTTCTCGAATAACCTGTGGCTGTCTTTATTTGCTTTAGCCATGACCGGTGCCTGTGACAGTATTTCAGTGGTCATCCGCCAGACCATTCTGCAAATTTATCCGCCAGAAAATATGCGTGGCCGTGTCGCTGCGGTGAATGGCATGTTTGTTTCATCTAGTAATGAACTGGGCGCTTTTGAATCCGGTTTAGCCGCTAAATATATGGGCACCATTATGGCAACCGTCTTTGGGGGCTGTATGACCATGGTTGTAGTGGCGCTGAGCTGGGCAAAAACCCGCGATTTATTTGGCGTCGACATTACCAAAGTGCATGATCATGAACATTAATTGAATTTTTAGACTTGCCAGTATTTCCAATTCAGGAAATACTGCGTACTCAAAATACCCGGCTACCGCTGCAATATCTGGTTTGACTAAGAAATAAATATTTATGAAACAAATACTGTGTTTTTCTCTACTCATGTGTGTACCCTTCAGTACTGTTTACAGTGCTGAATCTAAAGCAACCAAACAGCTTACCGTTCAGAAAAGCGTAGCCCTTCCCGCGCATTTGACCACACGCATTCAGTGGACCAAATTTCCGCATCCAAACTATAAAAATGAAGATTTAAAAGAACAAAACCGCAGTGCCATTATTCGCATTTATGCAGATGAAACCGGTAATGTCATCAAGGCCAGCGTACAGGAAAGTACCGGCTTAAGCCATCTGGATAACCTGCTGGTTCAAGCTGTGCATGAAGCACATGTCAAACCCCATATCGAAAATGACACGGCAACACCTCTCATTGGCTATCAAACCTTTAGTTTAAAGTTAGACCAAGAGGATGTTGAAGCCTGTCCCTATGACTTTGAATCGAAAAATTGGCAGGCACAACAGCAGAATAGAAAAACACCTTTTTCATACCGTACTCAGCCACAACTAGACATCGATTCTGAATTGCTCAACGGCCATAATCGTACAGTCAAATTTAACTTTAAGGTCAATAAACACGGAAATGTGAAAAAAGTTAAAGTGAAACAGGGTTCAGGTATTTATGCTTTAGATCAACAGGTCGTTCAGGCTGTATCAAATAGTCAAGTTTCGGTGAAACGGACTGCCAAAACCTTATGGCTGTATAAAAAATCCAGCTTTAAAGATGAGATTAAGTTCAACTTAAATCACTGTGAATAAGCAAAATTAAAAATGAGATGCAAAAGCATCTCGTTTTTTTAAAACAGGCTAAAAGCCAAATAGATAAACAAGTAACGCCCTATTTTAGCAATTGCAACCATCAATAAAAATCGGGCAAAATTTTCTTTTAGCAGACCGGCAATAAGGGTAATGGGATCGCCAATGATGGGTACCCAGCTCAACAATAATGACCAGTAGCCATATTTGTGATATTTCGCCTGTGCTTTCACCATTTGCTGCTGTGAAACAGGAAACCATTTTTTGTCTTTGTAATGTTCAATCTTAAAACCGAGCCACCAGTTCACGCAAGATCCCAAAATATTTCCCAAGCTTGCAACAAACAGTAGCCAAGGAACTGAATGACTGCCCTCCGCCAAAAAAGCCAATAAAACCGCTTCAGACTGCAAAGGCAATAAAGTTGCCGCACCAAAGGCAGAAATAAACAGTAACAGGTAAGGCGGCATCAGGCTGCTACCGGTTTAAAGCCCGAGTTTTTTCTTGGTTGAGGTGTATTCATAAACTGTCCAAAGCAAAGCCAGAACCAGAATCAGATAACGGCTATAGCTATAACGCTGCGTCAAAGGCTGGATGGCTGCGTATAAAGCATTCTGGTCCTGCGTATTTAAAGTCGCCATAAAATTCTGGATGTGCACGGCTTCGGCAATAAAAAGAATCAAACAGGCTGCTATACCAAAGATAATGCTCCAATAGATTTTGGCATTGTGTTCCAAAATACGCGTTGAATTTAAAAAAAATGCTTTCATAAGGTGCTGATCCAATAAAAAACCACCGCATGGGTGGTTTATTTTTCTATATCGCCATCTTAACACAACTGTGGTTCAAGTCATTTTAACCAGCGACCTGAATCGACAATGCTTTCTGAATAGCAGGACGTGCAGTCAGGCGATCTACATATTCTTTCACATAGGGATAATCTTCAAGCTGAATTTGCTGCCATTCATGGCGTAGTATCCACGGTAAAATCGCCATATCGGCAATCGAATACTCGCCCGCCACATACTTTTGCCCTATCAGCTGCTTATTCAGCACACCGTACAGACGCTTGGTTTCATTGACATAACGGTCTATGGCATAGGGAATTTTTTCCGGTGCAAAGCAGCCAAAATGATGGTTCTGCCCCAGCATCGGCCCGAAACCACCCATTTGCCACATTAGCCATTGCTCGACTTCAACGCGCTGTTGCTCATCTACTGGATAATACAATCCGGTTTTACGGCCCAAATACTGCAAAATTGCCCCAGACTCAAATACTGAAATGGCTTCACCACGCGGTCCGTCCTGATCCACAATCGCGGGAATTTTATTGTTAGGTGAAATACGTAAAAAGTCAGGCTGAAACTGATCATTTTCTAAAATATTGACTGGAAAAATTTGGTATTCCAAACCCATTTCTTCTAATGCTATTGTAATTTTATGACCATTGGGTGTTCCCCAATAATAGAGATCAATCATGTTTCCTACCTTTTGCCTTTTTCGTTTTACATGACATGCTTAAAATTTATTCCAGTTATAGCATGATTTAGTACCATACATCCGCATATTTAATTATAGATTCATCAATAAAACCACTAAATATAAAGCATTATTTTCAGGCAAAAATCAGCCCCGGATGTTGTTACATATTGATGCTTGAAAAGCCTCCACCCAATCTTATATTAGACATGAAGCAATCATCCATTCAGGATATTGCTTCACATTACTTATGCCATCCATTACAGAATTATCATCATGCTTTTATAACTTTTCTGAGAACCGGAGGTTCTATCCATGAGCAATTCCAGTCTTACCCCACTGTTCCGACGTAGCATCGGTTTTGACCGTTTTAATGACCTGTTTGACTATGCAATGCAAAGTGAAACACCGAATTATCCACATTACAATATTGAAAAAACCGGCGATAATAATTACCGCATTGTCGTCTCTGCAGCCGGATTTAACGAAGACCAACTCGAGATCAACCTGGAAAATCAAGTTCTGACCATTAGCGGCAAAGCGGTTGAAGAAAAATCGGATACTACGGTAGAATTTTTACACAAAGGTATCGCCCACCGTTCCTTTAAACTTTCTTTACGTCTGGATGAACATGTAGAAGTACAACAAGCTGACTTTGCAAACGGTTTGTTAAAAATCGACTTACAGCGCAATGTTCCAGAAGAAAAATTACCTCGCCAGATTCCAATTGGCAACAAAACTATACAAAAGCTCGCATCACCTCAACAGGAGACAGCAAAATAACACCCCAAAAGACTGGTCAATGACTGGTCTTTTAAATAATTGAAACAATCTCTTAAAAAACTGATTCAAAAAATCATCGCTATAAAAAAGCCCTGCTTTTGCAGGGCTTTCTTCATCAATAGAGGATTACTTTTTCTTTTTAGGACCAAGTAGCATACCCATTTGACGACCTTCCATTTTTGGTGCTTGTTCAACTACACCGAATTCAGCCACATCTGCTTCAACTTTTTGCAATTGAGCCAGACCCAACTGTTGGTGAGCCATTTCACGACCACGGAAGCGTAAAGTGATTTTTACCTTGTTGCCTTCTTCAAGGAACTTGATAATGGCACGTAATTTTACGTTGTAATCACCAACATCAGTCGCAGGGCGGAGCTTGATTTCTTTCACCTGTACTTGATGCTGTTTTTTCTTCGCTTCTTTCTGCTTTTGTTTCAGATCAAACAAATGCTTGTTGAAGTCCATGATTTTACACACGGGTGGCTCAGCATTTGCAACAATCTCAACCAGGTCAAGATCGACAGCTTCAGCTGCACGTAAAGCATCATTTAAGCTTACGATGCCTTTTTGCTCGCCATTTTCGTCTACAAGACGGACTTCTTTTGCACGAATTTCATCATTCAAAGCAGGACGGTTTGATTTGTTACCGCCCTGTTGATTACGGTCAGGCTGTTTAATCGCTTTTACTCCACAATATACCGGCCGCGTTCGGCAACGGCTGCTTTTACTAGGTCAACGAAAGCATCGATTGACATAGTACCCAAATTTTTTCCTGAGCGGGTACGCACATTCACTGTACCTTCCTCTACTTCACGGTCGCCAAGTACCAGTAAGTAAGGAATACGCTCTAAAGTACGTTCACGAATCTTAAAGCCGATTTTCTCATTTCTCAAGTCGGAAATGGCACGAATACCGTTTTCTTTAAGTTTAGCGACGACTGACTCACATGCTTCCGCTTGAGAATCGGTAATGTTCATCACGCACGCTTGTGTAGGTGCCAACCAAGGTGGCATAAAGCCTGCGTAGTGTTCAATCAGTATACCAATAAAACGCTCGAAACTACCAAGAATTGCACGATGTAACATAACAGGCTGATCACGGTCGTTATCTTCTGTTACGTAAGATGCATCCAGACGCTCTGGCAGGTTGAAGTCACACTGAATGGTACCGCACTGCCATACACGACCTAGGCAGTCTTTCAATGAGAATTCGATCTTAGGACCGTAGAATGCGCCTTCACCCGGTTGCAGTTCCCATTCCAGACCAGCAGCATCTAAAGCATCAGCCAAAGATTTTTCCGCCATGTCCCAAAGTTTGTCATCACCGACACGTTTTTCCGGACGTGTAGAGAGTTTCATTTGAACGTCTTCAAAACCGAAGTCTTTGTACACATCTAAAGTCAATTTAATGAAATCTGCAACTTCAGTTCCAATCTGTTCTTTGGTACAGAAAATGTGTGCATCATCTTGGGTAAAGCCACGAACACGCATAATGCCGTGTAATGAACCTGATGGCTCGTTACGGTGACACGAACCAAACTCAGCCAGACGGATCGGAAGATCACGGTAAGATTTCAACCCCTGGTTGAATACCTGTACGTGACATGGACAGTTCATTGGTTTAACCGCATAGTTACGGTTCTCTGAATGAGTCGTAAACATGTTGTCTGCATAGTTTGCCGCATGACCCGATTTTTCCCAAAGCGTGAAGTCCACCACTTGCGGGGTACGAATCTCAAGATAACCATTATCTTGCTGAACTTTACGCATGTACTGTTCCAGTACCTGGTAAATGGTCCAGCCATTCGGATGCCAGAACACCATACCCGGTGCTTCTTCCTGCATATGGAACAAGTCTAAAGCTTTACCGATTTTCCGGTGATCGCGTTTTTCTGCTTCTTCAATACGTTTTACATAAGCCGCAAGCTGTTTTTTATCCGCCCATGCTGTACCGTAAATACGTTGCAGCTGTTCATTCTTCGCATCACCGCGCCAGTAAGCACCAGAGATTTTAGTCAGCTTGAACGATTTTAAGAATTTGGTATTCGGTACGTGCGGACCACGGCACATATCCAGATAGTCTTGATGGTAGTACAAGCCCATTTGCGTTTCTTCAGGCATGTCTTCAATCAAGCGGAGTTTGTATTCTTCGCCACGCGCAGTGAATTCTGCAATCACTTCATCGCGTGGGGTCATTTTTTTGATGACATCATAGTCTTGGTCGATGAGCTTTTTCATACGCTCTTCAATCGCCGCCAAGTCATCTAAAGTAAACGGACGTGGCATCCAGATGTCATAGTAGAAACCTTCTTCAATGACCGGGCCAATCACCATCTTTGCTTCGGGGAACAATTGCTTAACTGCATGGCCGACCAGGTGCGCACAAGAGTGACGAATGATGTGAATACCATCTTCATCTTTAGGCGTGATAATTTGTAAGGTTGCATCTTCAGTGATGAGATCAGACGCATCAACCAAACGGTCGTTTACGCGACCCGCAACTGTATTTTTTGCAAGACCCGGACCAATGCTCAGTGCAACGTCCATCACAGATACGGCTTGATCAAACTGTTTTTGATCGCCATTTGGCAAAGTGATAATTGGCATAAAAAAATCCTTAAGGAGTGATGCCCCGTACCATAGGGCATGTCACCGCGAGATTATGATCGAGGCAGAACCTCAAAAGATAAAAACGGTGGATAAATAAAAATCGATTCGAATTTTACACGTCTTATCCACAGGATTAAACCTTTTCACCTATAAAATTCGCAATTTGGCACATTTTGAATTTATTTGCCAATGCCTTAGCTCTAGCTCAATCAAGGAATTTTCACTTCCCTTTTTATGCTCTAAAGTTATCCCATGCTTAGAACTTGCACTGAGCATAGGCAGAAAGCGGAGCAAATTGCGGAATCACAGCTTCGCTCTGGGTGGGTCTTAAAAACACATAATCAGCCCGGTCAATCTCACAGGATTTCGGCACCAGCAGCAGTTCCAGATCAGGTAACTGGCTATAGTGCAAAACTTTTAACATGGGTGTAGCTATTCATAAGGCACCTTGCAGTTCAGCCAGACTTTGCTGGTCAATATCCCCCTGATTGGCTAAAGACTGATTGATCGGAACAACATATTTCCCTAAGTCATATAAGCGTGTACCCGCTTAAACTGTGCATTGACTTTTATCTTCATCAAAGGCCAGCACGCCTTTGAACTGATCGAGATTAAGCAAAGTTTCATCCGTCTTGGCCAACACACTAAATGAATGCCTTGCACCAACGACAGGAATATGACCATAGAATTTGACTCATTTTTGTAATTCATTGACATGCTGAGGTTGAAAAATTTATGGATGTGCCTGCTGGCTTCCAGACCAATTACGCCATCCTTTATCCGCCTGTTGTATTTTCATTATTATTTCCTGGCTAATGTTATTTAAATTGCCTGTTTAGAGTAAAATATCTAAAAAAGCAAATATGGAAACCCATGCGTTCAAAAAAAATCCACACCATAAAATAATTTTTTAATTTTCAATATGTTAAAAATTATCAAATAGTACTCGACTAAAGCATAACTGCAAGATTTCTGATAAATGCATATCTTTTTCAAAAGGATATGAAAACAAATATAGAATGGAGTTTTAACATGGTTAGCGCATATGATGAATTACCGCGTACCCCCGCAAATTTTGTAGCGTTGTCACCTTTACGCTATCTGGATCGGGCTGCTTATATTTACCCGAATCAAAATGCAATTATTCATGGTAAACGTCGTATTACCTGGCGTGAAAAATATAATCGTTGCCGCCAGTTTGCCCACCAACTCCAAAAACTCGGGATCGGTAAAAATGATACCGTTTCGGTACTGCTGCCTAATGTGCCGGCAATGATTGAAGCACATTTTGCCATACCAATGGCAGGTGCCGTACTGAATACCTTAAATACCCGTCTGGATGCCAAAACAGTTGCCTTCATGCTGGAACACGCCGAAAGCAAGGTATTGCTGGTTGACCCCGAATTCAGCCAGCTTGCTACAGAAGCCTTGGCGCTGATCCCGCAAGAAATCTATGTCATTGATGTCGCCGATGAAGAATATGAGGGTGAAGATACCCGTATTGGCCAGATTGAATATGAAGACTGGATTGCACAAGGTGATACCAATTTTGAGTGGCATTTACCCACAGATGAATGGGATGCCATCAGCTTAAGCTACACCTCGGGCACCACGGGGAACCCGAAAGGCGTGGTCTATCATCACCGCGGGGCCTACATTAATGCAGCCAGTAACATCATTGCTTGCGGCATGATGCCTCGCGCGACCTATTTATGGACCCTGCCATTGTTCCACTGCAATGGCTGGTGCTTTGCCTGGACCATGGCTGCCAATGGCGGTACCAATGTCTGCTTGCGCAAAGTTGATGCAGAACAGATTTTCAAATTGATTGCCGAACATAAAGTCGACTACTTCTGTGGTGCACCGATTGTCCTGTCGATGCTGATCAATACTCCTGAAGAGAAAAAGACCCAGATTGATCACCGTGTTGAAGTGATGGTGGCCGGTGCCGCGCCTCCTGCGGCGATTATTGAAGGCATGCGTAATATTGGCATTAATGTCACTCACGTCTATGGTTTAACTGAAACTTACGGCCCTTCTGCACTGTGTGCATCACAAGCGGGCTGGAGCGACCTGTCGATTCAGGAACAGGCTCACTTGCACTCTCGTCAAGGAGTTCCATATCCACTGCAAGATGGCATGAAAGTACTTGATCCGGAGACCATGCACGAAGTGCCGCATGATGGTAAAACCATGGGTGAGATCATGTTCCGCGGCAATATCGTCATGAAAGGCTATTTAAAGAATCCTGAAGCAACCGCCGAAGCCTTTGCTGGTGGCTGGTTCCATACCGGTGACCTTGCCGTTTGCCAACCGGATGGCTATGCCAAAATTACCGACCGCTCTAAAGATGTGATTATTTCCGGCGGTGAAAATATTTCTTCACTCGAAGTGGAAGAAGTGCTGTATCAACACCCTGCAGTCCTGACAGCAGCGGTAGTGGCAAAACCTGATCCACGCTGGCAGGAAGTTCCATGTGCCTTTGTGGAACTCAAACAAGGTAAAACTGCAACAGCTGAAGAACTGATTGAATACTGTAAACAGCATTTGGCCCGTTTTAAAGTACCGAAAGATGTGGTGATTACCGAAATTCCAAAGACATCTACAGGCAAACTGCAAAAATTCATCTTGCGTGACTGGGCCAAAGAACGTGCTACAGGCGAGTTTCAGTAACTCTCCCTCACCAGCCCTCTCTCTAACTCTCTCCCTGAGCAAGCGACAACGCACTGCTTTGTCGCAAAGCGCAAGAGAGCAATCTTAAGGCATAAAAAAGCGACTCCATCGAGTCGCTTTTTTAATTTTATTACTGAAGCTCAAGATCAATTATCTGAAATCAAAGCCACTTGCTGAATATAGTTAAACAATTTCAACTTGGATGCAGCCAGCTCTTCTTCCGTCACCTGATTTTTGATATCACGATGGATACGCAAAATATGCTGACGAATCGCATGATGCTCAGCAGCATTATGTGCTTTCATGAATTCTTTAATCACCGGATCACCTTGCGCAATCATACGATCGACCCAACGTTGCAACTGCGCAGTTTTTTTCGCGCCTTGCTGTGGAGTAAGGTAAGACAAAATCATGGTTTCATCTTCATTACGCAATAATTTTCCTACACGCTGAAACTGACGGCGACGTGCTTCATGTGAAGTGATGGTTTGCACATCCAGTAAAGCATCAATCAGACGTTCTTCCACCGGAAGGTTTTTAATTTGTTTGATACTCAACTGAGCCAGTTGCTCACCTAAAGCAGCCATACGCTGAACTGCTTTTTTCTGTTCGGTTTTACTCGCCCGCCCTTCTAAACTTTCAAAGTCATCTTCAGTAAAACGGTTCGGTCGACGTGCCACGATTAATCTGCCTCGTAAAATTTTGCTGCAAATAATGCCTGAATTTCAGATAAAGCCTGTTCTTCATCTGTACCTTCAAGCACTAAACGTAAAGTTGTGCCTTTGCCTGCACCGAGCATCAGCAAGGACATAATATTTTTTGCATCTACTAATTTGTTGCCTTTACCAATTTGAATCGATGAACGAAATTTGGTGGTAACTTCGATTAGCTTTCCAGACGCACGCGCATGTAAACCTAGTTTATTAATTACGTCAACAGTTGTGTCAATCATGACCAGTGCTTCATTTCTCTGTGGAGGACTTGGATAGACCATTTTTCCTCAAGGGCTTTTTTGAGTCTATCTACGATATATACGGAACGATGCTGCCCGCCGGTACAGCCAATGGATACCGTCATATAGTGACGATGCCCTTCTGCAAAGGCAGGCAACCACTTATCTAAAAAATGATAAATGTCTTGGAACATTTCATTGGTTTGTTCACTTTGCAGCAAAAACTGTTGTACAGGCAAATCCAAACCTGAATATTTTCGCAATTCCAGATCCCAATGCGGATTCGGCAAATGACGTACGTCAAAGACATAATCGGCATCAAGCGGAATACCGTGTTTATAACCAAATGATTGTAAAATTAAAATGAGGTTATCTGATTGTCCAAGTTTAGACAACAAGGTATGTTTCAGATCATGTACGCTTTTATCGGTGGTATCAATATGTACCGTTGAACGCAACTGTATCGGAAGCAATAAGGTTTTTTCTTCCTGTATACATTCAATCAGGCTTTTAAAACGACTGGCTAAAGGATGCGGACGCCGCGATGCACTAAAACGCGAAATCAGTTCCTGATCTTGCGTGGTCAAATAAATGATATCCACCGAACCAGATTTCTGCAGTTGTTCAAAAACATGATCAAATTCCTGCAAATCTGCACGGGTGCTGCGTACATCTACGCCCAGCGCCAACTGTTCCAGATTATTGTCACGATCCAGTTTTTCCACAATTTCCGGCAGCAATGCCAGCGGTAAATTATCAATACAGTAATAGCCCAAATCTTCAAGCACCTGCAGGGCAGATGATTTTCCCGATCCAGATTGTCCTGTGACGATTAAAATACGCTTCATGGCAAGGCTGTCCTTAATAGTGAAGTCTATGCGGTATGCTTAACCTGCAAGTTATCAATCAGTCTGGTGGTGCCCAATTTAGCGGCAACAAACAGCACCACATCCTGATCAAAGGCTTGTATTTTTTGTAATTCCGGAGTGCGTGCTTCCACATAATCCACAATAAAACCAGCTTGTGTCAACTTTTGCTTTATATTTTCTAGCACGTCCGCAAGGCTGACACCACTGTGCAGTTCCTGCTCGGCAGCAGTTAAACTCTGGTAAATGGTCGGAGCAATGGCACGGTGTTCTGCACTCAAATAACCATTACGCGAACTAAGGGCCAAACCATCTTTGGCACGGGTAATCGGCACCCCAATCACTTCTAGCGGAATATTCAGGTCACGTACAAACTGACGAATCACCGCCAGTTGCTGGTAGTCCTTTTGCCCGAAGAAGGCAAAATTTGGCTGCACAATATTAAACAGTTTAGTAACCACTACCGCCACGCCATCAAAATGACCCGGACGCTGCAACCCGCATAAGTCATTGGTAATCTCAGACACGCTAATGTTGGTTAAACGCGGCTTGTTGCCATACATTTGCTCAACGCTAGGGGCAAAAATAATGTCACAGCCGACATCTGCCAACAAATGACTATCCTGCTCCAGAGTACGCGGATAGCTGTCAAAGTCTTCATTGGGCCCAAACTGAATCGGATTGACAAAAATACTGACCACAACAACATCACAGATTTTTTTTGCTTCACGCACCAGGTTTAAATGCCCTTCATGCAAATTCCCCATGGTCGGGACAAAACCGATAATTTTTCGTGCCGATCGAGCTGGACTCAGTGAAGCGCTTAATCCCTGAATGGTAGTTTCTGTTTTCATGTTTACAGCTCAACTTGAAAAGTTTGTTCTTTAGCAGGAAAAGATTGATCTTGTACCGCTGCATGGTAGGCTTTAAAAGCATCCAGAATTGCAGTTTCCCCTGCCTGTTCTTTCATAAAATTACGGACAAATTTGGCCACATGACCACCGGTCAGTCCAAGCATGTCCTGTACAACCAACACTTGGCCGTCCGTATCTGCCCCCGCCCCAATGCCAATCACAGGCGTATGTGGAAACAACTCACTAATTTCCTTACCCACCTGCGCCGGAACACATTCCAGTAGCAATACCGCAGCACCGGCTTCCACCACCGCCTTACAATCAGCAATCAGCTGATCGGCAGCTTCACGGGTACGTGCCTGAACTTTATAGCCACCAAATACATGCACAGATTGTGGAGTTAGTCCCAAATGCACACATACAGGAATACCATTGCGGGTCAAGACCTGAACAGTTTCAGCCAGCCATGCACCACCTTCAATTTTCACCATGTGCGCGCCCGCTTGCATGACTGTTTTTGAACTCGATAATGCCTCATTCAGCGTGGCATAACTCATAAACGGCAAATCGGTCAGAATAAAGGCATGCTGATTACCACGGCGAACAGCTGCGGTGTGATAAGCCATATCCTGTACCGTCACAGGCAGGGTAGAATCACAGCCCTGAATGGTCATTCCTAAAGAATCACCTACCAGAATCGTATCAATTTCAGCAACTTCCATTGCTTTCGCCATGCTCGCATCATAGCAAGTCAGGCAGGAGAATTTGCGGCCTTGCGCTTTAAATTTTCTTAAGTCACTTAGACTAATCATCCAGATATTCCTCTTATGACGACTTTCTCAAGCGGTCATGCAAAAAATTAAATATTTGCCCAATTTCCCTCATCCAATACGGTAAGCGATGGATGTTGCAATATCGGTAAATCTTTTAATAATTGTCCTTTGAGTTGTAAATTTGCCTCTAAATCAAGCAATGGCATCAGCACGAAATCACGTTCCATAACACCAATATGTGGCACGGTTAAACGCTCATGATGAATCTGTTCTTCGCCATACATGAGGAGATCCAGGTCCAAAGTCCGCTCCCCCCAACGGCGCAGTCGAACCCGACCGGATTCTTGCTCAAAACGCTGCAACTCATCCAGCAAAGCCAGTGGCTCCAAGTCTGTAACCAGCTGTACAGCCGCATTTAAGTAGTTGGGCTGGTCTTGTGGCCCCATTGGAGGGCTTTGATACAACCTTGATGTTTTCACTGATCCCAGCGTCGCCAGCTTCTGTACTGCCTCTGCTAAAATTTGCCGTGAATCACCCAGATTACTGCCTAGGCCGATGTAGGTTACTGTGCTCATTGTGTTGGTCCAAAAATCACCTGACTTAAGTCACGTTTGACCCGTTTGCGTTTTAAAATCGGATGATCGGCGGCAATTTCGGAACCGCCTGCCGACACAGTTTGAACCGGTCTTTCCGGTTTTGCCCGGCTTTTACGTTCACGGCGACTACGCGGTTCAGGCTCGTTCACCAAAGGTTCAATTTCAGTAATTGCAGCAACCGGTTTGGTTTCCACCACATCGTCTGTAGTTGCCTTACGGCGGCTTTTTGCACGCTGGCGGTTATATTGACTGATGGCACGTTCTTTTTCATCCGTAGACATCTGTTGATACGCATCCCACCATACACCCATGCCTTGAGTGGTATCGTCACCCGATTTCTCGCGCAGTAACAGAAAGTCAAATCCGGCACGGAAACGCGCATGGGTCGATAAAGCCTGAATTTGCTGCGGCTTCGGATTGAGCAAACGCGTTTGCATTTCCCAGACTTCACGAATAAAGGTTTCTGCAAAACGTGGAATGATGGTCCGGGTAGCCTGACGTTTTAACACATCCAAACCGGCTTGTGCTCTTGCCTCTGCCGGAACAACGCCTTTACTTAAATAAAATTCACAACGCTCTAAAAAAGGTTTCCATAACAATACCGCATAGAAGAATGCAGGATTGATGGTCTTGCCCATTTGAATGCGCTGATCGGTATTGATCGCAGCGCGTTCGATAAAGGTGGAGATATCCGGGCTGATGTCTGCAAACAGCTGATGCCAAATACCGAAATCAATCAGCATTGGCAGCACCCGGTTCAAATGTCCCATGGTGAACAGCTTCTGTGATTCATCATATAAGCGGTGTGGAGAGATATCACGCAACAGCTGAGTCAGCTCGGGGGTAAAAATCTCTAGAATTTCAGGTGCAATACTAAAATTTAATTTTGCAGCAAAACGTAAAGTACGCAGCATACGTACCGGATCTTCTTCGAAACGTAAGGTCGGGTCACCCAACAAGCGCAAGGTTTTATTTTTTATATCATCAATAGCATCACAGAAATCCAGCACAATCCCTTTACGCGGCTGGTAATACATCGCATTAATGGAAAAATCACGACGCACAAAATCCTGTTCAATTGTGCCCCAGTTATTGTCGCGCAGAATCATGCCTGAGGCAGAAGTGACTGCTTTTTTAGGCGGGGCACGGAAAGTGGCCACCTCGACCAGTTCGCGACCGGCATAGACATGAGCAAGCTCAAAACGTCGTCCGATAATACGGCAACGTCGTCCGAAGACCTCTTTGACCTGAGCCGGAGTTGCGTTGGTGACCGCATCAAAATCTTTAGGATTCAGCCCTAAAATTAAGTCACGGACGCCGCCACCGACGATATAAGCTTCATAGCCTGCCTTGGTTAAGGCATCAATAACATCTAATATGTAAGAAGGTAATTGAGCGGTTGATAAACCACATTTTGACGCGCGCAAAGTTTGCAAAAGACGCTGTCTCCTACGTCTGAACGTAAAATATCTAAGATGACGCTAATCATATCTCTAACACAATCAAAGGGCAATTTGATTATCTTAATGCATCATACTTTGTTCGATATTCTAAGCGGCTATTGCCATTCCTCTACAAGCCTAAACGGTCTTTATTCTTGTTAAATAGCGCAGGTCCTATCCCCTTGACCTGTTGCAATTCTTCAATATTTTTAAATTTTCCATTTTTTTGTCGATAGGAAATAATCGCTTCAGCTTTCTTCTGTCCTACCCCTGAAAGTTCTTGTAGCTGTTCCGCATTGGCCTGATTCAGGTTGATCTTGTTGGTCACTGAAGTCGCGGAGTTTAACGCAGGCCTAGCCAAATAATAATTCCGTGTTGAGACGCGCGGTATTTTTAACCGTGCATCCTGGGCCTCCTGTTCAACCTTCCATTTTAAATACTGCTGGTCAAACTGTTGAGCATAACTACTGGATACACTCAACAAAGACAGCAGACTAAAAATATAAAAAATCCCCTTCAGGATAGGTATTATTTTTTTCATTGGGAAACCTATTATTTTAATTGTTGTTTCGCTTGCTCCCACAGTTGATCCATTTCTTCTAATGATAGGGCTTCAATATTTTTATGTTGTTGCTGAGCCTGATCTTCAATGAAAGCAAAACGTGTTCTAAATTTATGAATGGTACTTAACAGTGCCATTTCACTAGAAAGCCCTAGTTTACGCCCAACATTGATCAGTGAAAATAAACAATCGCCAAATTCGTCGAATATTTCGTCGGAATTTTGCTTTTGTATAGCGTGTTGCAATTCACCCAGTTCTTCATTCAGTTTACCGTATGCACCTGCCACATCAGGAAAATCAAAGCCAATTTTCGCCGCATTTTTTTGAATGTCGTGTGCTTGCTGAATGGCAGGTCCATGTTTGATCTCATGTAAGCGTGATTGTGCTTTGCCCTGTTTTTCCTGCTGTTTAATTTGCTTCCACAGTACGGATACATCTTCTGCACTCAATTGGGAATATTGTTCTGCCTGAAATACATGAGGATGACGGCGGATCAATTTTTCGGTAATGGCATTGACCACATCATTGAAATCAAATGCGCCTTGTTCACTGTACATCTGTGACTGAAATACTACTTGTAACAGCAAGTCGCCCAGTTCATCGCGCACTTCATTTGCATTTCCTGCTCTGACTGCCGCTTCGACTTCATACGCCTCTTCTATGGCATATCGGGTGAGGCTTTGCGGTGTTTGCTGCTGATCCCATGGACATTTTTCACGTAGCTCACGCATGACTGCCAATAATTTATCCATGTTTTAAGTACTCCCACTCATTTCAGACATAGTGCCATTTCCATACTCAATTTCGATGATATGGAACTTTAATGGGTTAAAAAACAATTTCAATAAACTTTATTTAAAAAGAGCAAAAAGGAAGATACTAAAAAATATCAATTGAAGATTTGGTTAAAGATTTAAGCAGCATAATCAAGACCCCATACATCCCTAACAATTGGTAAAACTTTAGCTAAAAAATAGCTGTTGGCAATATCACAACTGGGATTAAAATTATCCCTAGAATCCTTCAACATGAATAAGGCGATAATAATGAAAATGAAAAATGCTCTTCTTATTTTAATCAGCAGCTTAAGTTTAATGGCTTGTTCGACTATGCCTTCCAATAAACAGACTCAAAATAACTCATTAAATTCGGAGCCGAATAGCAATGCCACCAAAGAGGTTTCGATTGATGGCAGCTATACGGGTGAAATTGTTGGCGATTACCAGAATTCTAAATTTTCCCAGTTAAAAATTGGTATGTCTAAAGGTCAGGTAGAAGATTTAGTCGGTGCTTCAACAGATCAAAGAAGCTATCAGACAGTGAAAGCCTGGATTCCAGTCGCAGGTGCTTTTTCTAAAGATCAATTTCGTATTGAAACCTACTACAAAGAGGCTGGACGCTTAATCTATGCCAATAATGGAACCAAATTATATCGAATCGAAGTGGACCAAAGTGAAGATGGCCTTCAATAATCCGTGTATCTTTTCACCCACTCGCTAAACCTTGATCACTATTGATTATTGAAATAAAAACGCCTGTTTTGATTTTAAAACAGGCTATGCAGGTCGCTGTTTTTTATCCTATCGATTTTTATTGATCTGTGTTTATCCAGATCAATCTTGGACTTTAAAGCTGTTATGACCTTATAGGGGCATGAATAAGAACCACATATTTTAAGATGACAAAATTATTTTTATTTCAGGAAAGCTAAACCCCTTACAGGAGGCTTCTGAACGCCAGGCAACCGTAAGCATGACATGCCCCAAATGAAAGTTTTGATAAGCAAATGTTCCAATTAAAGGATGACTACACAATCCGCCATTATGTACTGGATGAACGAAAGTATTTAACTCATTTAAATTTAAGCGCACGCCCAGTCCGGCAGCTTTCAATACTGCTTCTTTGGTGGTCCAGACTTTGAACCAATATTCTGACTCATGTTGCGATTCGTTCCAGTATTTTAATTCATCAGGATGAAATGCATGATTCGCCAATGCTTCAAATCTAACCTTGCGATCCAGATCTTCAATATCCACCCCGATATCAGGCATAGTATGACTGGTGGCTAAAGCATAATTTTTTTGGCTATGACTATGATTAAAATAAAATTCAGGAAAATTAATCAAATATGGTTTTCCATATTCAGTAGTCGTCAACTGCTCATGTTGAATTGTGACCTGCAATTGCTCGGAAAGTAATTGATTACGAAAGTGATGGATTTGCTGTTTTTGCAACTGGATTTTGCTCTTGCGATCGAGTGCATGATCCACATGAACGATCTGCTCCAGTGCATTTACTTCTACCCGTATCCGTCTGCTCACCAAGATCACCTGTCAAAAATAGAAGTATATTTTAAAAGAAAAAAAGCCCAAAGATCACTTTGGGCTTTTTGAATACCATTTAAAGCTGGTCTTTAACCACGTTTAAATTTCTTCTCGGCTTTCTTGAACTTCTGAACATAACGACGCTTACGTGCTGCAGTACGTTCATCAAGCTGAGATTTACGCCCTTCAAACGGGTTTTCTGAGGTTTTAAACTCAATTTTCACCGGTGTACCTTCAAGCTTGTACACTTTACGGAACACGTTTTCCAGATAACGGCGATAATCCGCAGGGGTTTTATCCACCTTGTTCCCATGAATGACAATCGTCGGCGGGTTCTGACCACCAATATGTGCATAACGCATTTTGATGGCACGACCTTGAACTTTCGGTGGATGATGTGCATCGGTTGCATCATTCAAAATTTGCGTGATTTTTGCCGGTGACACTTTCAGATGTGAAGAATCATAAGCTCGGTGAATTGATGGATAAAGATCACCGACACCCGTACCATGCAGTGCAGAGATCAAGTGAATCTTCGCCCAAGGAATAAAGTCAAAGCGTCGTTCCACATCCAGCTTGCATTGCTTACGATCATACTCGGACATGTTGTCCCATTTGTTGATCGCAATCACCATGGCACGTCCCGCTTCAATCGCATAACCGATTAAATGCAAGTCTTGCTCGACAATCCCTTCACGCGCATCAACCACAATCACCACAACATGTGCATCTTTCATGGCCTGTAAAGTTTTCACAATCGAGAATTTCTCGATCATTTCATCGACTTTACCTTTACGACGTACACCGGCAGTATCAATCAGGGTGTACTTACGGCCATCACGTTCGAACGGAATATAAATCGAGTCACGTGTTGTACCAGGCTGGTCAAATGCCACCACACGTTCTTCACCTAGAAGACGGTTGACCAGTGTCGATTTACCCACGTTTGGACGACCAATAATTGCCAGACGCAAGCCTGTGTCACGGTCATGTTCATCAAGGTTTTCATCTTCAGGTACATCTTGCAATACTTCTTCAAGCATTTGCTGTACGCCACGGCCATGACTGGCAGCAACTTGTAGTGGTTCACCCATACCCAGTTTGTAGAATTCACCCAGTGCAGCTTCAGCATGTACACCATCTACTTTATTGGCCACCAGGAAGACTTTTTTGCCCAAGGTACGCAAATCACGTGCAATCTGCTCATCAGATGCAAGCAGTCCGGCACGCGCGTCTACCACAAAGATGATTATGTCGGCTTCATGAATGGCTGTTTTGGACTGTTCAGCCATGTACGAGTCGATTCCACCTTCAGTTTCGCCAATACCACCAGTATCGACAACGATGAATGATTTATTTTGATATGTCGCATCGCCATACTTACGGTCACGGGTCAGACCGGCAAAGTCAGCAACAAGCGCATCACGGCTCTTGGTGATCTGGTTAAACAACGTTGATTTTCCGACGTTCGGACGACCAATGAGCGCAATTACGGGTTTCATAGATTAACCTTTATTCAAGATCAGCCAGTAGGTCTGGTCTGAACAATCAGAAACAATGGAAGAAATAATTAGCCAAAAATAAATAAAACACGGGGCATTGAACACTCAATCCCCCGTGTAAAAAAAATACGGTTAGCTTAGTTTAACATAAGGCTGAAAAAAATTTTAACGGTTCTGCCAAATGCTTAAAGCCCCCTTACGGGTCGCTACATAAAGTTGGTTATCAATTACACGCAGGGTACGCACTTCACCACTGGTTTTTGAACGACCAATCAGCTGACCTGTAGTCGGATCAATGAGATGCAATACGCCATCCAGATCACCCACCACCAGATCCTGACCCAGAATTACCGGATTGCTGAGCTGGCGATTCAGTAAACTGTCATTTTGCCACAATTGTTCACCGGCGGTCAGTGAATAAGCGGTAATTTTTCCATCGGCTTGAGCCACATAAACGGTGTTATTAAAGACTTCCGGGCGTTGTATACTGCTGGCATCTTCGCTCCACACCAATTGTTGACTCGCCAGATCCATCACCGTTACCTGTCCCTGGTAGCTGGTTGTTACCAGAAATTGTCCAGCCACAACAGGATCGCCATCCAGATCATTCAGACGCTGAATATCCGAACGTCCATCACTCACAGCAACACGACGCTGCATACGCGGCACACCGCTAATAATATCCAGCGCATAAATATAGGCATTGGATGAAGCAATCAGTACAGTACGCGAATCAAGCGCAACCGGTGTCGCAACACCACGCAAGCTAAACTGTACATTCGGCAGATTATAAGTCCAGACTTGCTGACCAGTAGCCAGATCATGCGCATAGACCGTGTCATCATTGCTGATGGTAATGACACGACCGGACTGAATAAGTGACGAAGATAAAATGGCACCCGATAACTGGGCTGTCCACTTTTGCTCACCTGTGGCCTGATCCAGAGCAAACAGTTGACCTTTTTTATTACCGACCACCACCACGCCTTCAGCTGCTTCTATACCCGAGCTTAAGCCCAGCTTAGACACCTTTTTCTGCCACAAGCGTTGTTTGCCCTGATAGGCAGTCACTTCACCATTTGGATCGACAGCAAAAATCACGCCGTTATCGGCATCTAAGCGTAAACGTAACGGGTCTGCTTTACTGGTCGAAGAAACACTTTGAGAAAATACAGGAACAAGAGTCTTTGCTTGCACCAATTTAGGCAATGGATTCGGTTTAACCTCTTCTACCTTGATTTTATTGGTAGAACAACCGGCAAGTGCAAATGTTAAAATTGTTAGTGCAAACGGTATTTTGTATTTTCTATCCATTACGACTCATCCACTTGTGTTTCTAAAATTGGGCGTTCAACATCAGGATCATCAACTAAAACGCCAACACTTTCGAGTTTAATTTGTAAAATTTGACGTTCTTGCTTACGTTCAAGTAACGCATCCCATGCGCTCATATACGATTTTTTAGCATTTTCGATATCATTTTTAGCCACATAGACATCACCGCGTGCTTCATCAGCAGTTGCCTTAAAGGCAGGATCGGTCACTGCAGCCAATGTTTTAATCGCATCGTCATATTTTTTTTGTGCCAGCTGGGCATAAGCCAAACGCAGCTTAACCACCTGTATCAGACCGACATCATCCAGTTTGGAATTTTCAACTTTTTTCAAGGCACGTTCTGCATGTGCATAATCGGCTTTGTCATAAGCCAGTTTGGCCATTAACAATTGAGTTTGAATGGCCTGCACAGAATCCGGAGCTTCTTTAACAATCTTGTCCGCAGTTGCAGATAAGGCATTAAATGCATTGGCATCGCCTGAGACACTTTTTGCATCATCCATCAACTGTTGAACCTTGGCTGTTTCCATTTGTGATTCAGCCAGGTTCTTCTTCTGCCAATATTCCCAGCCGAAAAAGGCAATCAACGCAATTAAAATTCCGCTCATCATGGCAGAACCATATTTTTTAGCGAAAGATTTTAAGCTATCAAGTTGTTCTGCATCACTCAATGCGTTCATGGAATTACCTTTTCCTTATGTTATTCGGCTTATTTTGAAGAAAATTTTTCAATGATAAATGGCACAAAGTCAGTCACTGCAATTTCAGTCTGTTCTGCTGTTGCCAGTTCCTTGACCAGAATGTGCTGTGCTTCAGCTTCACGCTGACCAAAGATTAAAGCATAAACAGCACCCGCCTGATCTGCTTTTTTCATCTGGCTCTTCATTGAACCTTGTGAACCGGTTTTTAAACGGATACGGCTATTGGCTGCTTCAAGCTGGTCACGGATCTGCTCGGCAAGCACCAAGGCTTGACCTTGAGTTGCAGGGTCTGAAACCAGGAACATTTCACAGTCACGGACTGGCGTATTGTCTTCCACCTGTTCAAGTAGCAGCAACAAACGCTCCATACCCATGGCAAAACCCACCGCAGGCACCGACTGATCAGGCTTGCCTTTAAGCTGACCGACCAGACCATCATAACGGCCACCGGCACATACGGTACCTTGTGAACCCAAATGCGTGGTGGTCCATTCAAATACAGTTTTGTTGTAGTAGTCCAGACCACGTACCAGCTTCTGGTTAATGACAAAGCTTACGCCAGCATCAGTCAAATATTGCTGAAGCTGAGCAAAATGCGCCAAGGTTTCTTCACCCATGAAATCATGCAGCTTAGGCGCATTTTCCAGAATCGACTGTGTCTTCGCATCTTTAGAATCAAGAATACGGAGCGGATTCGTGGTTAAACGGCGCTGAGAATCTTCATCCAGATCGGCTTTATGCGATTCCAGGAATTCAACCAGCGCTGCACGATATGCCGCGCGTTCATCCGACTCACCTAAGGTGTTGAGTTCAAGTTGAACTTTGTCCGCCACACCCATACGTTTCCACAAACGTGCCGTCATCAGAATCAGTTCTGCATCTTGGTCGGGTGTTGCCACGCCAAAAGTTTCCACACCAAACTGGTGGAACTGGCGATAACGGCCTTTTTGCGGTTTTTCATAACGGAACATTGGCCCGATATACCACACACGCGGAGTTGCACCGCGAAGCAAGTTATGCTCAAGCATGGCACGTACACAGCCTGCAGTTCCTTCTGGACGCAGCGTCAAAGACTCAGGTGGATTACCTTTGTCCAGAAAAGTGTACATTTCTTTTTCGACGATATCGGTTGCATCACCAATTGAACGCTTGAACAGATTGGTCTGCTCAACCATCGGCAAACGGATTTGCTGGTAACCATAAGCATCCATAAGTGATGCTAAATGTTGTTCAAGACATCTCCACGCGGGGGTTTGCGTTGGAAGAATGTCATTAAAACCTTTGATTGCGACAATTGAACTCATGATCTACTCAGAAAAACCTGTGCGAATAATCTCTTTAGATTTAGCTTCTTCAAGCTCGGAAACACGTTGACGAACCATAGATTCGATTTCATCAACCAATTGATTGGTATCGATTAAATGGCTTTTCTCGCCATTACGATACACCAGTGAACGCGGACTTGCACCTACTACGCCAATATCGGCTTCTTTGGCTTCACCCGGACCATTCACTTTACAGCCAATCACGGATACATCCATTGGAGTACGAATATCTTCCAGACGTTCTTCCAGTGCCTGCATCACTTTAATCACGTTAAATTCTTGGCGTGAACAGCTTGGGCAGGCAATGAAGTTAATGCCGTTGGAACGAAGACCCAGTGATTTTAAAATATCAAAACCGATCTTGATTTCTTCTTCAGGCTCGGCCGCCAGTGAAATACGCATGGTATCGCCAATGCCTTCCATCAGTAGACCACCTAAAGCGATCGCCGACTTCACTGAACCGGTACGGTAGATACCCGCTTCGGTCACGCCTAAATGCAGTGGATTATCAATTTGTTGAGATAAAAGACGATATGCATCCATAGTCAGGAATACGTTCGAAGCTTTCACCGACACTTTAAACTCATGGAAGTCTAAGCGGTCTAAAATATCGATATGACGCATGGCCGATTCAAGCAATGCCTGACCAGTTGGTTCGCCATATTTTTTCTGGATATCTTTTTCCAGTGAACCGGCATTCACCCCGATCCGCATAGAAATGTCATGATGTTTCGCCGCAGCCACCACTTCACGAATTTTTGCTTCCGAGCCAATATTGCCCGGATTAATCCGTAAACAGTCTGCACCCGCATCCGCCACCGCTAAAGCAATTTTATAGTCGAAGTGAATGTCAGCCACCAGCGGAACATTCACCTGCTTGCGAATTTCACCGAATGCGGCCGCTGCTTCCATACTGGGTACGGAAACACGCATGATATCGGCACCGGCATCTACACAACGCTGAATTTGTGCAACAGTTGCAGCAACATCACAGGTTTCGGTATTGGTCATACTCTGGATGCTGATCGGGGCATCACCACCTACATACACAGAACCGACACGAATTTTACGAGTGGGACGGCGCTTAATCGGATTTTCAATCATTGCTATCGCTCTATTCTTGACTCATTAACGTGACAAACGGAAATCTGCTTTTCCGTTGACGGTATAAGGTGACAATGCAATATTTTCATTGTTTAACTTCAACGTTACCGCTGCTGCATCATCCAGACGAATCTGGAAAGGGGTTTCACCATTCAGCTTCAAGGTAGATGCCTGACGGCCTGTTGCCAACACTTTACCCGTTGAATCTACAATATGCACTGAAGTTGGCTGACTAAACTCTAGCTCAAGCTGGTCGCCCGAAACCACAGCCGAGTTATCCAGATTCAGCACCTGCACATCGGATTCGGCAGGTGCTGCTTCAGGGCTCTGGGCATCTTTGCTGGATGACCAGTTTTGTATCGCCATCACAACAGCAGCGATGACAACCAATGCCACCAAAGCAAGCAGAATACGTTTTAACCATTTCTTGTTACGATCACTATTAGAACCTGGTAGCTTACCCATGATTTTAATTGGTGAATTGTTTAAGGCATGATTGGGCAACAATCCTGTATCATTTTGATAAATTTCATCAAAACGTTGAATGATAGAACTTGCATCCACCTTCAGGTATTTCGCATAGGTACGATAATAACCCTTAATAAAGGTAGCTTCCGGCAAAGCCTTATAATCATCTTGTTCTAAAGCAGTCAAAGTCTTTATAGGGATATTTAAATCTTTAACCACTTCACTTAATTCACGCTTTTGTGCAATTCGAACTTGACGTAAGTACTCGCCTGGACGCTGAACATTTCCTAACGCAGTGGGTACTACGCTTGAACCATTCGATTGCGGTGAATTAGGATTTACTTCCATACGGCCTCAGTACTGTACTGTAATTGCAGATAACGTTGGTATTCCGGACTCTCGGGAAAAAGCGCGCGCAACTGATTGACAAGCACCTGCGTTCCCATTGGGTCGCTATTTGCCCGCGCAATTCGGATACCAATCCAAAGCGCACGCGCACCTTGATTCTTTTGACCAACACTGCGCACAAACTGTTCATACAATTGTGTTGCAGCAGCGGTCTGCTGTTTGAGATAAAAAATTTCTGACAACTCTAACATTGAAACATAAGAGTCACGATTTACTTGCAGAGCCTGTTTGAATGTTTTTTCAGCATTCACCATATCGCCTTGCTTTAAATAAATCCGTCCCGCATTTTCCAATGCTCTGTAGCGTTGTTCATAGCCCAATGTAGTTCCAGCCACATTGAGTTGTTCAAGCGCGTCATTATAACGCTCAATTTGATACAAATAAGTACCGTAGTTGTTACGCGCTTGTGCATTTTTCGGATCAGCAGAAATTGCGCGCTTAAAATAGCTCTCTGCTTTGTCCATGCTGATTTTACTGCCCTCTTGTTGCAGTAAAACGCCCATCATCATATTCGCGGTTGAATCACGTGAATCTACTTCCAGTGCCTGATCCAGAGTACGTTTTGCTGAATCCAGGTCACCAGACTTAATATATTCTGCCGCCAATTGAGTGCGAACTTTCACTGCCTTCTCAGGATCTTTTTTCCCGATTGTTGCTGGTGCTTGGCACCCGGCAACAAAAATTGCGGACATACAAATTGTTGTAATAAAAGCTAATTTATATGTGGGCTTTCTCAATTGACATCCCCTTTATTATCCTTGAGTGCGCAGAATCTCATTCTGCTGCGCCACTTTCTTTTTCCACTGTTCCGCACGACGGGTACGGTCAGCAACTTGTCCAACCAACTGTCCACACGCGGCATCAATATCATCACCACGTGTCTGACGAATCGTACACACAAAACCGGCATCAGACAAAGTTTTTT
The DNA here is from genome assembly GCF_044130295.1 of Acinetobacter uliginosus. Taxonomy (NCBI): domain Bacteria; kingdom Pseudomonadati; phylum Pseudomonadota; class Gammaproteobacteria; order Moraxellales; family Moraxellaceae; genus Acinetobacter; species Acinetobacter uliginosus. Next base: position 54,205 of record NZ_JBIQOC010000009.1, read on the forward strand.
GGAAAGAAATAATCCGGTTACGGCTTGAACGCCCATAAGGTGCATGCGGGAACGGATTAAACGGAATCAAATTAATTTTGCTCGGTAAATTTTTAAGCAGTTTCAGCATTTGTTGAGCATGTTCTGGTTGGTCATTCACGCCATCCAGCATGACATATTCAATGGTCACATGTTTACGCGAACTTTCATTACCATCTTTGGCAATATAACGCTGGCAGGCAGCAATCAGCTGTTCTAATGGATATTTTTTATTGATCGGCACCAGCTCGTTACGAAGTTCATCATTCGGTGCATGAAGTGAAATCGCCAAAGCCACATCAATATCTTGCGCCAACTGGTCGATTTTCGGTACTACACCTGAAGTCGATAAAGTCACACGGCGTTTTGACATGCCATAGGCAAAGTCATCCAGCATAATGCGCATTGAGTTTAATACGGCGTCATAGTTCAGGAGGGGTTCGCCCATGCCCATCATCACCACATTGGTCACTGAACGCTCACGCTCTGCCACAGGTACTTCTTCCATATAAGAGAAGTTTGCCATCCACAGCTGACCAATAATTTCAGCTTGAGTCAGGTCACGCTGAAAACCCTGCTTACCCGTTGAGCAGAATGAACAGTCAAGCGCACAACCCACCTGTGAAGAAATACACAAGGTTTTACGTGAACCAGTTTTGTCTTCTGCAGGAATCAGGACAGTTTCTACCAGAGAACCTTCGCCATCGCCCACACGGAACACCCACTTACGGGTGCCATCTTTAGAATAGTTTTTATGCACCACTTCCGGCGCTTTAATTTCGCAGATTTTTTCCAGTTTTTCCCGCAGCTTGCCGGAAATATTGGTCATTTCGGCAAAATCTGTGACAAAAAACTGATGAATCCATTTCATCACCTGCCCGGCACGGAATTTTTTTTCTCCCATATCTTCGAAGAATTTTTCCATTTGCGGACGTGACATGCCAAGTAAGTTCACTTTTTCCACAGAATTTTGCTGCGTCGGAGCGGATGGAGATGGTTGCTGTGCATCAGAAATTGCTGATGTAGCGACTACTTCAGTACTCATGTGTATTACCTAAACCATGCCTAAAGATGAAAGGAGAAGCTCAATATCTGAGCAGAGAATTATTCAGAGAATAAAAAAACCAGATAAGTATAATAACACTTATCTGGCTTGAATACTGCGTATTAACGAGTACGTGGAGCAATCTCAGTTTGCGCGAAGAAATAGTTAATTTCGCGGTCAGCAGATGCTACAGAGTCAGAACCGTGAGCAGCGTTTTCATCGATGCTTACAGCGAAGTCTGCACGGATTGTACCAGGAGCAGCTTCTTTAGGGTTAGTTGCGCCAAGGATTTCACGGTGAGCAAGAACTGCGTTTTCGCCTTCAAGAACAGAAACTACAACTGGACCAGAAGTCATGAACGCAACTAAATCACCAAAGAAACCACGTTCTTTGTGCTCAGCATAGAAGCCTTCAGCTTCAGCTTGAGTCAAGTGTTTCATTTTAGTTGCAACGATTTGAAGACCAGCTTTTTCGAAACGAGCAAAGATGTCGCCGATGTGGTTTTTAGCAACTGCGTCTGGTTTAACGATAGATAAAGTACGTTCAATAGCCATTGATTGGCTCCTTAAGTCAATTGTTGACATGAAAATTTGCCGCATTATACCGAATAATGGGCTTTTTTCTGCTTTTGATATGTAAAAAAATTGCTTTTTTCGATGTAGCGCTTAACGCACTTCATCAATCCAGGCCATTTGAATTCCTTCCAGCAAACCTTCAGTGGATTTGGTTGGGTCATCACTAAAGTCTGGTAATGCACACACCCAGGCATGCAAGTCGGTAAAACGAATCCATTGCGGATCCACATCTGGATGTGCTTCAGAAAGCTCAATCGCAATATCAATAGTATCTGTCCAACGCAAACCCATGGCTATTCCTAATATGTTCAAATCAGTGGCAGTACTTTAGCAAATTTTGGAAAAATCGCGTGATTTTCCTGATTCTTCCGCATGCATTTTTATAGCATGATATTAAAAAAGGGGGCACTCTCAATAATGCCACTGGCAATCACGATACCAATCAATGCACCGACCAGCACGTCGCTGGGATAATGTAGCCCCAATACCATCCGTGATATCGCCACCAGAATGGTAAAAGGGAGCATCAGAATCAATAACACGGGCTGAATATAACCCAGAACCGTACTGGCCATGACAGCATGCAGGGTATGACCAGAAGGAAAACTAAAATGGTCGAGCGGTTGTTCGTGTAGCCGGATGACTTGATGGACTTGATAGGGTCGTGGGCGTACAGTTTTTTGTTTTAGGATTTTATAAATGACGGTACCTATCGACCCGCTAATCAACAGATATAACAACTGGACAATATAAAACACGCCTTCCAGCACCCATAAACTGGCAAGCATAATAAACCAGAACAAACCATTGCCAAAACGGCTGATGATTTTAAAAAAGTGGGCTACCGCATGTGAATGAGAAAGATTATTCAGATACAAGCAACCTTTTAAATCCAGATCCAACATCGTTATTTTTGCTTTTTTTAAATTCATGATGATGCTCCTTTAAGCTATTGCTTAAAATTCAGGAAGTCATTTCTGTCCCCATCGCCACACTATAGAGTGCTTGCTCAAACTGTTGCACAGGGTATTGCCAGCCGATATGCTGCACCGCCTTTCGGGCTTCCAGCCCCATACGTTTCAATTGCTGATTGCCCGGCAACTGACACATTGACTGAATAAAACCTGTCTTATCTCCTAAGGGACTCAACCAGCCCGTCTCGCCATTTTTGACATGCAAATGCGCACTGGCATAATTATAGGCAATCACAGGCAAACCACTTGCCATTGCTTCCAGCACCACATTGCCAAAGGTTTCAACCTGACTGGCAAACACAAAAACATTTGCACTTGCATAAGCCTGAGCAAGTTTCGGGCCAGATAAATTTCCTGTAAAAATGACCTCATGTCCTTGGCATAACATTTCCAGACGACCCCGCTCCGGACCATCCCCCACAATCACCAATTTGACATCCTGGTTATTTTTCTTCATGGACAGATAGGCTTGAACAAGAACATCAATCTCCTTTTCAGGTGACAAGCGTCCCACATACAGCATAATCTGAGTGTTCGACGTTGCCTGCCATTGTTGACGCAAACCGCTGGAATAATGTTGTGGCGAAAAATGCGTAACATCCACACCACGCCCCACCACAACCAAAGGACAACAAATGCCAAATTCTCTTAAAATATATTCCGTATCTTTACTGGGAATACAGGTCAGTTGTGTATTGTTATGAAACCAACGTAAATAACGCTGAATGGGCTTAATTAAAAAGGCTAAATCGAAATAGCGACTAAATTCTTGAAAAGGTGAATGGAAACCGCTTGAAACAGGAATACCCTTGTTTTTTGCAGTCTGCAAAACACTGAGTCCTAATGGCCCTTCCGTAACAATATGCACAACATTTGGTGCAAACTGATCCAATGCCTGAGAGACTTTTAAAAATTGTGGCCAGCCAAATTGCAAGCTTGGATATTGAGGAATAGCCTGAGCTTTGACTAAACACTGCTGATTTGGTAAAAATTGATCACACAGCTGCTTTTGTTCCGGCCGAATCAGTAAAATTTTATGGCCCTGTTTCTGCAAACCCTTACATAGTTGCAATAGAGACAGTGCCACGCCATTAATTTCTGGAGACCAAGTTTCTGTCACAATGGCAATTTTTAGCCGTGGGCGAATTAACCCATTGAGTGTCGCTGTATCATCAAAAATGCGGTCTTGCTTATTTTTTTTAAAATAAAATTGGAAATTTTCTGGAAAATTTTGTTGTCTTAGCAGGTTGCTCGCATACAAATTTGCCATACAGCACCTATATCGTTATTTTAGATTTAGCTTAGATGTTAATTCTTTCAGTTTGATGATTTTTAGATGACTGTTTATTGAAACGTTGTATACGCTAACAACCAGTAAAAACATGCTCCTCTTCCAAAGCTAGCTGTTTTAAACAACTCTTTTCAGTTTTACGTTTACGCTCAATTACAGACCAGTCCTTTACTGGCATACAAAATAATTAAAATAATAGGTTTACGTATATTACATCGCTATATATGCCAACTGGCGTACGTATAGAAGGCTGTTCTTCCAATCGTACTGCAATGACATATTTACTATCTTTTGAATTTCCCGACTGGGAAAGAGGCACATTCCACTGATTTCTCACAGGACCCGAAATATTCATTCGGGTTTTCAAGCGGTAAGTACCATTTGATACATAACTCGAACCATCCGAGCTACGCAAATTTTGACTGCTAAATTTAATTGCATAGGACTGGTCACAAAAGACTTTAAAGGAAGTTGCAGCAAAACTATGATAATAATCTGCCAAATGCATGACCGGTTCTGATATAGCATTTAAATAACATTGTCCCGCATAAGCGAAAGCACAATTTGCATAGAGTAAAATGATCATGATAATTTTTTTCATTGTAATAACCCTTTCTAGCGACAAATAACATCCATAACTGACTGCTCTAGCGTTTTTTGGTTCTGATTTGACACCTCAAAAGTACCCTGACATGTCTCGCCACCCTTGGCTTTCGCTAAAAACCGATATTTATTCGGTTTTAATCCATATAAATACACCCTACCCTGGGCATCCACAGGGAAATATTGGCTCTCTTCACCATTGATATATACTTCGCTTGTACGAGGCATCTGTTGATTATTTTGATCCAATAAACGCAAAATGACTTGTTGGGTATGATATACAGGAAAATCTAGAATATAGCCCCGTTGATTTAAGCCAATCATTTTTTGGCTCGAATAATCAAATGCATCTTCAATTGCTAACTGATTTTGGTCAAACGAAATATCATAGGGCACATAAGGAATAATATTATGTACAAACACATAGCCATTTTTATTGGTGCTTCCTACAGGAGATAATGACCTTGCAACATCAATCTCTGGAGAATCCTGAACTTTAACTAAAGCAAATGCATTATCAACAGATTTTGTTAATGCTACTTTTCCACCCAACCAGACAATAGCCCCGCGATAAATCACCTGATTATTTTCATATTCATCAGATTGGTCCAATTGAACACGTAAATCACCTACATTTGATTTTAATAAACCCGCAGCTTGATAAGCTAAATTTCCACGACGCTGATTTGCCCCCAAAACATAATCAAACCCAGTTTGTGCTGGAGATGCTTTGACAAATTGCACCCTTGTTTCATTATCTGTTGAATGTGAGAAGTAAGCATTCTTGTTATTACCTAAGCTATAGTTTAAAGATAAATATGCACCAGAATTTTTATCACCAGCAAACTCTTTAAAACCTGAAATACTGAATGAAAGATTTGAACGCAGCATTTTAGAAATACTTAGATTTAATATACGGCTATCTGAAATATTAAAATTATCATTTTCATAATAAATTCGTTCTAAATAATTTAAATTAAAATTATTTATTATTGGCAAATCATACATACTGAAATAAAAAATATAATCATATTTTGGAATAAGTACTTCATTGCTATAGCCCAAAGTTTTATAATTATCAGTGGAATACTGCCCACTAAAACCCAAGTAAATATTATTTACAGTACGACTAATCGAGCCACCTACCGAATAGCCAGATCCATCATTACTATCACTTCCTGCAATAAAAGCGTCTAATAATGCATATTTACTAATCGCTTGAGTCCATAATAAACCAAGATTCTTTACTTCTTCACTATATGTAGCATTAAACCCAAGGGTAGTTAAATTACTTATCCCCCGCCTAAAATAGATATTAGAAAAAAATTCCCTATAATCATTACTTTGAAGATCATAGTTATATCTAATCTTACCTAAAGAAATATTATATTCATTTAACTCAGGTTTAAGCAGTTTATTATTAATATATACAGGAAAACTCTGGACTGTTTTATTACCCAAAATATCTTCTACCACTACCTGAGCATCTCCAGATTGTTGAATCAATGCACCAGGCTGTAAAGTATAATTCCCCGGAGTAATTCTTTGTTGAGAAATACTCACCCCATTAATATATAAATCCACAGTTGAGGGTAAAACAGCGCTTCCTTTTAAAGTCGGCATATTCCAATAAATATAGTCAGGCCGATCTGTAAAATTTGTTCCAAAACTTAAACCACCATAACGTACTGAATTAACGAAGGGGTTGGAAATAGTGGTGGTATCACCCACGGTTAAACTTAAAAACTTATCAGGAAAATCTAGATCAAAAGCGGACCTTAGACGAACTATTTTTTCTTGTTTTACCTCTTCTGGTGCCAGAGCCAGTTCATTCTCAGTTAAATTTCGTATAAGCGTAGAATTTTGAAATAACCAATAATCTTTAAACACCCCTAATTCTGCTAATGAATTAAATTGGTCATCCTGTGAAGTCTGCTCATAAAAAAGATCATAATTTAAAAAAGCACCCAAAGCTGCCCTATTAGGCATAATCAATTTTTCTTGATCTATTTCTTTAGCTTGAAAATACTCTGCGGGTACTGTTAGTTTTACTGACTGTACATGTGTATCTATTTCAGCAAGAGCTGGATTCAGTGAAACCAAGCAAAACTCTTTTTTTATGGGATGGACAGGAAAATAATCTCCTTTCAACTCTAAAGCATTTAAAGATTGGCACTCTATATATATTTTTTTATCTTCTTCAAATACTAATGTTTCTATATTTTTATCTATACCATTTAACCAGACGTTACTAAAAAAAACATTGTTCTCCTCTGCATTTACCCGCTGAATAGGTAGGACTATATTTAAAAATATACATGGCAAAAACAATATGATTTTTTGCATAACCCCTCACCCTGACAAATTAAATTCCATCGGCAATTCACTTCTATCTGTTTCAATAATTAATTTATATTTATTGAAATCCCCCAACTTAATCTCACCAAAATTAAATTTTTGTTGCTGATTATTAAGTAAATATTTCATATCTGTAGTGACTGCAACTTCTTTTTTCTTGTCATCCAGAATGGTTATTTTTTTAATTTGAACATGTGTATTGGTATTATTTTTCACATTTAATGAAAGCTGTGATCCATTATATACAGGGTTAAAATTTAGCTTCACTTTTTCTTGTACCCCTACGAATAGTGGGACAGAAATATTAAACAGGAAATTAACTTTTGACTCTTTTACAGTAGGTGCAATTTCATTAAAAATGATTCGCCAAGTTTCTTCTTTTTTTGGGGCTTGCATTTGAGTGAATCCTACCCGAACAATCTGCTTACTATTGGGTTGTAATACAAAGTTTTTAGGATTAATCACTACGGAATTATCAGGCTCTAGAACATCTTCCCCTTCTGCATTTTGTCCCCATTTAACGGCAGAAACTTCAAATATTTTAGCTTGATCAGATTCATTATAATCTAATGTAACGGTAGCACTACGCTGTTTTTTAACATCCGATATATACAGTTGAATAGGCGTAATTTTTAGTCCTGCATAAATTGTCTGTGAACATGCCAACACAATAGAAATAGCGAACATCGAAAATAACTTATTCATTTTCCCCTACCTATTATTTTTTATTTTTAAATTTTGATCTTTTTATAGTGAAGTTGGCATCACTATAAAGTGATACCAACTTTTTTTATTTCTAATTAAAAATTAGAATGAAACAGCAATTCGCAATTCTTCAGTATAAGTACCTACTGGTTTAGATACACCAACTTGTGGACTTACAACAGTAACATCATAAGGCGTCCACCCTCCTAGCGTAAATGGTTGACCTGCTGTTGTCGCATTTAAAGGAATAGTGGTTGTACCATTACGTTTGGTGGTAATTGTAACAGGAATTTCATTAGCACCCATTTTAAGTTTAGAACCATTTGCAGTTGTTAAACCAATCTTAAACTGTGCATTTGCCCCAACACGGAAACTGCCCTGTGCGGTATCGCCACCCACTTTATCTTGTAAAGTCAAAGTAGGAGTAAGTACTTGTAGTTCACAATGCGGTTCAACTTTAAGTTTAATATCAATTTTACCACTACAATCTACATCACAACCTGAAGGTGGTGGTGGAGTTGGTATCCCTCTTGCCAAATCATCTTCTGCATACACGCCTGTTGCACAAACGCCAAGTACTAATGCCGCTAATGCAGCTTGGGTCATTTTATTCATGATTTTCTCCATTTCTTTTTTTAAAAGAATATGTATGTATAGTTATTTTAACGATTACGATGTAACTCTTTTTATTGTGAGTAAGGTTACGTAACCGTTGACCTATCTTATTATCTTTAATTTTAAAAAATGCAAAAATGTTATTATTCACAATACACGACTTTAATATTTGTTTTTTATTTGCTTTACAACTTTAATTCTATATTTATAATAAGGTTACGACACAAAATAAAATGATACAATTTAGAAATGTTTCCAATTATTTCAAAATAAAAAACAATAAAATAATATTCAAAATACATAAAAATAACTAAACCACTAATTTTATTATTATTTTTAAAATCACCTCAACTTACACTAGCTTAAAATAAAGTTACATAATTTACAAAAGTTTGTAAATTACAGCTTATTATTTAAAAAATATGTGATTTTATCGATAATTTTACTTTATTTTTCAAACATTAATACTTTTCTTTAGGCGCAATAGATCTAATTTAAAATTCCATCAAAAAATAAATTCATTTATAAAATAACAACTTAAACAAAAATAAAACTTATATAAATTATTTTTATAAAAAAAGAGAAGGCGAAAAAATTATTTTTAGTCTTGTTTTTATTTAATACCAATGTTTTCTCAACCGTAATGTATCTTACTTTATTTAATACAACATGTAATATTTTATGGTTATAAAAATTTGACATATAACCATTTAGTAAAAAATATTATTCATATAAATATTTAAGGAATTTATAAGATGAACATTCATCGAATTAAATATTTTTCTTTTAATAATAATTAATTCAAACTCAGTTTTTTTATTTATATTTTTTAAAAAATTATTTTATAAAATATTTTTCAATTATTTTCTACCCGATTTAATAAGCCATCTTTTACTTGATAGACCTGCCCATAACCAAAATCAATTTGTTGTTTTTCTCCCTGAATAGCTGGAAATCCAGTAATATTTTCCATTTGAGGTGAACGCTGAAATTGATGGGTTTTAGGATTATACATCCAGTAGATAAAACGCTTATCTTCAATTTTTCGTTCATTTGAAGTATCAGACAGAACAATGTCGTAATAGCCATCCAAATTGATATCCATATAGCCAATACTCTTGGGATAAGCGGTAAATCCTGTCAGGCTTTGAACCACTTTATTGGTGGTTTTATTCCACACATCTACTTGTTTTAAGGCTCTTCCATAAGGTTGTTGGGCATTTTCCAAACCATAAAATTTAAATATGAATAACGGCCTTTCTACTGCCGTAAATGCAGGCCCGAATTGAATTGGAATATTTTCATTGTTCTTTGGCGTAATAAAAACTGCTGACATATCTCCAGTATTTGCATTTAAATTTCCATTTAACTGATATTGTTCAGATGCTGCTACATCACCATTTACACCTACCGATTTAAGATTAAGCTGATCTCCTTTTTGTAAGCCTTTAAAGGCAATCGCTTTTTGATCGGTCAAATCATGGAGGGTGCCGTGCGGATTCCAGATACCGGCATATAAATCCAGAAAATAGCGTCCATCGTCCGAACGCAGCATTCGTTGCATAGAAACACGAACATTAGTGAAAGATTTCAGGTTGTCAGTGCCTGATGCAGGAACTGTTTCTGCAAAACTTAAAAATGAAAGTGATAAAGTAGTAAGACATAGTAAGATTTGAGTTTTCATTGCTCAGCCACACTCAACAATAAAATAAATTATGTCTACTCTATCACAGTTAAAATTACATCTAATCCATCTCTAGCCCCTGTGTTTTGTTGCAAGTTGTTAATAGACGGATCTTCATCTGAGAATCTAAGCAATAAAAAACCCACTCAAAACTGAGTGGGTTTTCGCATCAAATCAATTGATCCGAGAAATTAGTTTTTCTCTTTATCAACGATTTTGTTTGCTTGGATCCAAGGCATCATTGCACGAAGTTTGTTACCAGTTACTTCAATACCGTGAGCTGCGTTTTGACGACGACGAGCAGTCATTGATGGGTAGTTCAATGCACCTTCTTGGATGAACATCTTCGCATATTCACCAGATTGAATACGTTTAAGAGCATTACGCATTGCTTCACGAGACTGTTCGTTGATAACTTCAACGCCAGTTACATATTCGCCATATTCAGCATTGTTAGATACTGAGTAGTTCATGTCCGCGATACCTCCTTCAAACATCAAGTCAACGATCAATTTAAGTTCGTGTAGACATTCAAAGTAAGCCATTTCAGGTGCATAACCCGCTTCAACCAAAGTTTCGAAGCCCATTTTAACCAGTTCAACAGCACCACCACAAAGAACCGCTTGCTCACCGAATAGGTCAGTTTCAGTTTCTTCGCGGAATGAAGTTTCGATGATACCCGTACGGCCGCCACCTACGCCTGAAGCGTAAGAAAGTGCTACATTACGCGCGTTACCAGAAGCATCTTGGTGAATCGCGATTAAATCAGGAACACCTGAACCACGTTGGAATTCAGAACGTACAGTGTGACCTGGTGCTTTAGGCGCAATCATGATTACGTCTAAGTCAGCACGTGGTACAACTTGGTTGTAAAGAACAGAGAAACCGTGAGCAAATGCTAGAGTCGCGCCTTGTTTGATATTTGGCTCGATCACGTCACGGTAAAGTTGAGATTGGAACTCATCTGGAGTCAAAATCATGACTAAGTCAGCTTGAGCAACAGCAGCAGGAACTTCTGAAACTTTAAGACCAGCATTTTCAGCTTTTTTCCAAGAAGTCGAACCAGCACGTAAACCTACAGTTACGTCAACGCCAGAGTCTTTAAGGTTAAGCGCATGCGCGTGACCTTGTGAACCATAACCAATGATCGCTACTTTCTTAGATTGGATGATCGATAAGTCTGCGTCTTTATCGTAAAAAATTTGCATTGCTGTCTCCGCTTAAATGCTTATGTTTTCTTTTATCCAGGTCAATGATGTTATTGGTATTCATTGACCTGGATCCTCATCTCCACGATGAGTAGAATGTGTTAAAAAATTAGACTGTTAAAACTTTTTCGCCACGTGCGATGCCCGATACACCTGAACGCACCACTTCAAGAATGGTATTTTCTGCAAGTGCATCAATGAAACCGTCAAGCTTTTCAGTTGTACCGGCAATTTGAATGGTATAAGTTGTCGGGGTCACATCCACAATTTGTGCGCGGAAAATGTCAGCGGTACGCTTGATTTCTGCACGTGCCGATCCAAGTGATTTCACTTTAATCAGCATCAGTTCGCGCTCGATATGCGCACCCTCAGACAAATCAACCACTTTCACCACTTCAACCAGTTTATTCAGCTGTTTGGTGATTTGTTCAATTTTATGATCATCACCATAGGTGGTCAGCGTCAAACGCGACATGGTTGGGTCTTCGGTTGGTGCAACGTTCAAAGTCTCAATGTTATAACCACGTTGAGAGAACAATCCCACCAGACGTGAAAGTGCACCCGCTTCGTTTTCTACGAGAACAGAGATGATATGTCTCATTGAGTGCGCTCCCCTTTTCCTAACCACATATCTTGCATCGACTGACCCGCAACCAGCATTGGATATACATGCTCGCTACGGTCAACCATAACGTTAATAAATACGCATTTATCGTTGATGGCCATGGCTTCTTCAAGCTTGGATTCAAGTTCATCAGCATGGTTAATCTGGATGCCCACGTGACCATAAGCTTCCATCAACTTGGCAAAGTCAGGCAATGATTCAACATAAGAGCTTGAATGACGACCTTCGTAGTTCATATCCTGCCACTGTTTCACCATACCCAAGGCACGGTTGTTGAGGCAAAGAATTTTCACATTTAAGCCGTATTGCTTACATGTAGAAAGTTCCTGGATACACATCTGAATCGATGCTTCACCGGTAATACATACCACTTGCTGATCCGGGAACGCGAGTTTCGCAGCCATGGCATAAGGCAGGCCTACACCCATGGTTCCCAAACCACCTGAGTTAATCCATTGACGTGGACGCGTGTATTTATAATACAACGCACCAAACATCTGATGCTGACCCACATCAGAAGTAATAATCGCCTGGCTATTGGTAATTTTATCTAAAGCGGCAACGACTTGTTGTGGCTTCATCGTACCATCAGTTGGTGCTACAACTTTTAAGCCATGTGCTGCACGCCACTCATCAATTTGCTTCCACCATGCTGCAATATCTTCAGGGTTCGGTTTTGAAACATTCATTTGTTTCAACTGTACCAGCATCTCTTGAAGTACCGGCTCTACCGCACCCACAATTGGAATGTGCGCCATGATGGTTTTAGAAATGGTTGCCGGATCAATATCAATATGAATCACTTTGGCATTTGGACAGAATTTTGCCGGATTATTGGTCACGCGGTCATCAAAACGTGCACCTACACACAGGATCAAGTCTGCATTGTGCATGGTCATGTTAGCTTCATAAGTACCATGCATACCCAACATACCGATAAATTGAGGGTCATTGCCCGGGAATGCACCCAAGCCCATCAAAGTATTGGTTACCGGATAGCCCAATAAATGAGCCAATTCAGTCAATAATGCTGAGGCATTACCCTGTACCACACCGCCGCCAGTGTAAATCACTGGACGTTTCGCACTGATCAATTCGTCAATTGCTTTACGGATCTGGCCTGAATGACCACGATGCGGTGGCTGATACGAACGCATCTTCACTTTTTCAGGATATTCGTAGGCAAATTTTTCTGCAGGATTAGTGGCATCTTTAGGAATATCGACAACCACAGGACCCGGACGGCCTGAAGAAGCAATATAGAATGCTTTTTTAATAATCGCAGGAATTTCGCTGGCATGACGCACTTGGAAACTGTGTTTTACGATTGGACGAGAAATACCAACCATATCGGTTTCCTGGAACGCATCCTCACCAATAAGATGGCTTGCAACCTGACCAGACAAAATCACCATTGGGATTGAGTCCATATAAGCCGTTGCAATTGGCGTTACGGTATTTGTCGCGCCTGGACCTGATGTGACAAGCACCACACCAGTTTTACCTGTTACACGCGAATAAGCATCTGCCATATGACCGGCAGCCTGTTCATGACGTACAAGGTAATGATTGATTTTGTCTTGTTGAAAGAGCGCATCGTAAATATGCAATACTGCGCCGCCTGGATATCCAAAAACATGTTCAACGCCTTCGTCCGCCAATGCGCGAACAAGCATTTCACCACCAGATAAAAGTTCCAACGTGATTCACCCTAATCTTTTTTCACGCACAAATGGAGGGCATTTGTGGTGATTCATTCATTCACTGTGTGCTCTGTTATAGCACACAAATTTCATAGTTTTCATAGCAATAAGAAAAAAATCTGACCTGGTTGCCGTTTAAGCAATATGAGGTCTAAAACATGTTGGGATAAACATATTTTGTTGGCTTTGTTCAGCTTCTCGGCTAGAGAAGAAGTCCATTGCTAAAAGGCTCTTATTCGAAGGGTGATCGATCTAAGGCATATAAAACTAAAGCAGCATTTTTGTGGTTTCGAGTATTAAAGTCAAGTTTAAAAATTAGCTTTTTATGGCTTAATTTTAAATTATTCATTTTTTATACATCTGTTTTGTCTTTCGCTGTGCATGCAACCCTCACAAAAAATTAAAATATTATTATTTTTCAAAGAATTAAAAAATATTTTCATAAAAAATAAATATAAAAATTATAATAAAATGGAATGAATATTTATTTTATCAAAAAATGTTTTTATTAATTTCAATCTATTTTTCATCCGCTGATTTTGTATCTTGATATATTTTTATATGCAGATTCACGCTACCGCCTCGGATCTGGGAGAATTCTTTCTGATTAAATGAAGATCAAAGAGTACGATTACCTAAATACAGTTCATTTATCTACATTTTGGGACAGTTTATCTTTTTTCTCTGCAAAACGATCCAGATCATATAAAATACTGAAGCAATCAGGAGCTCTATTTCTCCCCACTCTATCCAACTGATTATGACAATAAGGACTTGATTATTATGGCATCATCTTTCATCAAAATTGCATTCATGGCTGCATGCCTGAGCTTCAGTCTCAGCTCAACCACAAGCTTTGCCAAAGAATATTACAAATGGGTGGATGCCAAAGGGTCTACGCATTACACCACCACGCCCCCACCGAAATCGGCAAAGAAAAAAGGGAAAGTGGACACTTATGGCACGGCACGTTCTGCTAGTCCTGCATCTCAGGACAATAATAATGCTGCGAAAGAAGCCAAGACTACCGCTCAAGAAAACAAGCCTGTTAATCCAACAATTCCCGCACTTCCTGAAGGCAGCATTCCTGCAACACCTAAAGTCCAATAATATTATATTGTGAGCAAGAGTGATTACGCATCGGGTAATCACTCTATAGGAACTAAAAATCATAAAGATGAAAAGAGCGGCAACAAAACCCGTATAGTCACCTTAGAAAAATCGTAGCAAGTGTTTACCGTTATTCGCTATGGTAAACAAATGAATTTTTTCTTTTTATTTAGCTATCCAGTATTGAGCCTCATATTATTATCTCCCATCCAATCATGCTGAAGATATAAAGGAGTGGATACCAAGGATTCAACGCATACTAGCAACGCATCTCCGCTGAACACGCATAGAGACCAGACTTATATCAACCTTTCAAAATAAAACTGAACAAGCTGAAAAATCAGCATTGTCCAGATGACATATAAGAAAGGTTGAATTAACAACAGCAGAACGAACTGCAATTAAAGTGAAAGTTAAGCAGCAACTTCAAGAAAATAAGAAAGATCCTGTATGCAAGCATGGTTGGTGCAGGCACAGACCAAGACCTCCGCTTATCATTAGAATTAGCTTATTTACAAAACAAAGAGAAACTTACGAATTCAAAGGCATCCCAGCATTAAATGACATTTCCAAAAGTTTCATTTCTAATGACCAGTAAGATAAAATCCTGATCTGGAAACTGACATTGCATAGCATTTTGCGCTATGCTGTGTGCTAAATTTTTTAACCGTTCTCTTGTATTACGTATATGACTACTCACATTGACTCTGAATATCAAGCCAGTGCGATTGAGCCTCAAGTCCAACAGGACTGGGAATCTCGCAAAGCCTTTAAAGTTGCCGACACTGTAGAAGGTCCACGTCGCTATATCCTCTCGATGTTCCCTTATCCAAGCGGCAAGCTGCATATGGGTCATGTGCGTAACTATACGATTGGGGATGTAATCAGCCGTTTCCACCGCCTCAAAGGTGAAACTGTGCTGCAACCGATGGGTTGGGATGCGTTCGGTCTTCCTGCTGAAAATGCTGCAATTGCGCACCAGGTTGCACCTGCTAAATGGACCTTTGAAAACATCGATTACATGCGTAATCAGTTGAAGAAACTAGGTCTATCGATTGACTGGGATCGTGAATTTGCAACCTGTACACCAGAATACTATCGCTGGGAACAATGGTTATTTGTTCAGCTTTATAAAAAAGGTTTGATCTACCGTAAACTTTCAACCGTGAACTGGGATCCAGTGGATCAAACTGTACTTGCCAACGAACAGGTTGAAAATGGTCGTGGCTGGCGTTCAGGTGCATTGGTAGAAAAACGCGATATTCCAATGTACTACTTCCGCATTACCGACTATGCGCAAGAATTACTGGACGATTTAGACACGCTTAAAGACGGTTGGCCACAACAAGTATTGACCATGCAACGTAACTGGATTGGTCGCTCACAGGGTATGGAAATCACCTTCCCTTCAGCAAATCCAGACATTTATGCAGACGGTTTAACGGTATTTACCACACGTGCCGATACTTTAATGGGTGTGACCTATGTTGCAGTTGCAGCAGAACATCCTATGGCGCTGAAAGCGGCTGAAACTAACCCAGAACTTCAAGCGTTCATCGAAGAATGCCGTATGGGTTCAGTGGCAGAAGCAGACCTTGCCACTGCCGAGAAAAAAGGCATGGCAACAGGTCTTTCTGTGAAGCATCCTGTGACAGGCGAAGAAGTGCCTGTTTGGATCGCAAACTACGTGTTGATGTCTTACGGTTCTGGTGCGGTGATGGCAGTGCCTTCACACGATGAGCGTGACTTTGAATTTGCAAACAAATATGGCCTCACCATCAAGCAAGTGATTGATGCCAAAGGCGCAGACGATGCTGACTTTAGTGCAACCGAATGGCAAGAATGGTACGGTTCAAAAGAAGGCAAACTTGTAGATTCAGGCGAATTTGACGGTTTAGACTTCCAGGGTGCATTTGATACTTTCCTTGCAAAATTGGAACCTCAAGGTCTTGCCAACGTTAAAGTTCAATTCCGTTTACGTGACTGGGGTGTTTCTCGTCAGCGTTATTGGGGTTGTCCAATTCCAATGATCAACTGTGATACTTGTGGTCAAGTGCCAGTGCCTGAAGATCAACTTCCTGTGGTACTTCCAACGGATGTCGTTCCAGACGGTTCAGGCAATCCATTGAACAAAATGCCTGAGTTCTATGAAACGAAATGTCCATGCTGTGGTGGCGACGCACGTCGTGAAACAGATACATTGGATACCTTCGTAGAATCTTCTTGGTACTATGCGCGTTATGCATCGCCAGACTTTACAGATGGCATGGTGAAACCTGAAGCGGGTCAAACCTGGCTGCCTGTAAACCAGTACATCGGTGGCGTTGAACACGCAATTCTGCACTTGCTCTACGCACGTTTCTTCCACAAATTGATGCGTGATGAAGGTGTGGTACAAGGCAACGAACCATTCACCAACCTTCTTACTCAAGGTATGGTGCTTGCAGATACCTATTACCGTGAAGCGGAATCTGGTAAGAAAGCATGGTTTAACCCTGCAGATATCGAACTTGAACGTGACGAAAAAGGTCGTATTCTTTCTGCCAAATACAAAGGTGATGGTCAAGAAGTCATTGTTGGCGGTCAGGAAAAAATGTCGAAATCGAAAAACAACGGTATCGACCCGCAAGCGATTATTGACCAGTACGGCGCAGACACTGCACGTGTCTTCATGATGTTCGCTGCTCCACCTGATCAATCTTTAGAGTGGTCTGATGCGGGTGTGGAAGGTGCAAACCGCTTCTTGAAACGTGTATGGCGTTTGGCGACAGGTTTCCTTGAACAAGGCAATGCTGCTGCAAACATCGACAAAGCGACACTTTCAACTGCTGCGCAAGACTTGCGTCGTAAGACACACGAAACCATCCAAAAAGTGGGTGATGATATCGAACGTCGTCACGCCTTTAACACTGCTATTGCAGCGATGATGGAATTATTAAACGCAAACAATAAGTTTGAAGTGAAAGATGACAATGACGTTGCTGTTGCACGTGAGTCGATCACCACACTTCTGACATTGCTTGCCCCATTTGCACCGCACTTAAGCCAGACTTTATTGGCTCAGTTCGGTATTGAATTGACTCAAGCTCAATTCCCACAAGTGGATGAGTCTGCATTAACACGTAATACGCAAACCATCGTGGTTCAGGTAAATGGTAAGCTTCGTGGTAAGTTAGAAGTCTCTGTTGATGCATCTAAAGATGACATCTTGGCACAAGCCAAAGCATTGCCTGAAGTACAACAATTCTTGACCGGTCCAACCAAGAAAGAAATTGTGGTGCCGAATAAGTTAGTGAACTTGGTGGTTTAAGAATCCTTATAGCCCCTTCTCCCTCTGGGAGAAGGCTGGGATGAGGGTAATTAAATAAATAGACCTCTCCCCTTGCAAAGCAGTGCTTCTCATCTCCTGAAAGGAGAGAGAAAAATAAGGAATAAAACAATTCCCAAACAAAGCCCGTTGCCAGTCAACGGGCTTTGCACATACAATCACTACATATTTTTAGATCTTCCTTTTTTGCTTTGAAGAACAATACAGAGGACAACGCATGCATTTGGGCAAACGTTTAGCAGCAATTGTTTTAACTTGTGGTCTAAGTGCAGGCTTAGTGGGCTGTGGCTTTCATTTAAAAGGGACCAACCCGGCGACGGCTCCTGTGGCTTATTCTAAAATGAAATTGGCATTGCCGGATAATGCAGGACAATTGCATGAAAAACTTGCAATTTATTTGGGTGCAACAGGTATTCAGCTGAGCAATAGTCCCGATGCTTATGTATTGCGTGTACTAGATTACACCCCACAGCGTCACGAATTGAATGGCAAACTGGTGGAAACCCTACTGCGCTTAACCGTGACTTTCCGTATTGAAGATGCACAAGGTAATCCGGTTACTGAACCGCGTGCCATCATAGCTTCACGCAGCTATCAATATGATGTGGCTACGGTAAACACGGATGATCAGGAACAGAAGTACCTCAATCAAGTGATTGTTGATGATGTGGCACAGCAAATTGTGCGTCAGATTTCATCCAACCGTTTACCCAAAGTCGTGACCAAACCAGCGGCTTCTACGACCCAACCTTAAATATAGAAAATCGCGCTATGAAACTTGACTATCCCCAAGCACTCAAACGTGTTGATGAAGCTCGCGGTGCCTGGATTATGTATGGTCAGGAACCTCTGCTCGAACAAAATTTACTTGATGCTTTCCGGCAGAGTTGGCAAAAACAGGAAATTGAACGTCAGCGTTATGATATTGGCAATGTCAGTGACTGGAAAAATGTCTTTAATGCTTTAAACAGCCTGTCCTTGTTTTCCACACAACTGGCTATTGAAGTACATGGCAATATCAAGCCTGATGCCAATGGCATCAAGCAACTAAAAAGCTATATCCAGCATAATGAACAAAACCTGCTATTGGTGGTAATGCCGAAACAGGACAGCAGCAGCCTAAAATCCAGTTTTTTTCAGGTAGTGGATGCCAATGGCGTGACAGTGCCACTTGCAGCCAATTATCCGCAAGACCGGCAACGGATTTTAAGTATTGAAGCCGAAAAGCTGGGCATCAAACTGGCCCCTGATGCCTGGGCCTGGCTGGAACAGCACCACGAGCACAATCTGCTGGCTGCAAAAAACAGTCTCATGCGCGTCAGCGATACTTTTGCCGATGTGGAGATCATCCAGATTGATCATTTGTATTCATGTCTACAAGATCAATCGCGCTACACCACTTATGATTTAAATGATGCCCTGCTTGTAGGCAATCTGGCTCAGGCAATTAAAATTTTCCAGTATTTAATTGCCTCGGGTGAACCGATGAGCCTGATCTTGTGGAGCATCAGCAAAGAAATGCGTTTACTCATGCAACTTTTTGAACAGCCACACAATGCCTTACAGTTGGGCATCTGGAAAAATAAAGTTAGCCAATATCAACAAGCCTTAAGACGGCTCAATCCGAACTGTTTCCTGACTTGGCCATCCCTGTTGTTACGCATTGATGCTTCAATAAAAGGTTTAGGCAAAGAAAACCCCGAACATCTGGTTCTGCAAGCAATTAGCAGCATGTGTGGTCAAACCTTATTTTTATCGCCAAGCGCCTAACTAAAGAAACGTGAAAACCAGCTTTTGCCTTTTTTCTCTTCTTGTTTACGTAAATAGCTCAACATATTGTCTCGCACTGCATCGACATAATCCTGATCATCATGCTGAATATGGTTGATCAGCCACTTGGACAGCAGACGATACAAGTCTTTTTCAATGGATTCACCTTTTTCAAATTTCAGGCGGTAATCATTCAGACGTTTTACAAATAAGTCATGGATACCACGATGTGATGGTAAGTATTGATAACTGACTTGTTCCAGCAAATTTTCTTCAAAGCTAAAATGCGACTGGGTGTAGTCAATTAAATCCTCCAAAACCTCTTTAATTTTATCGCGCTGCCCCGTGTTTTTCACCTGCTCCAAAGCATTAATATAATCCAAGATCTGACGATGCTGATTATCAATCACATCAATCCCAATATTATAGGTTTCATTCCATTCCATCACTTACCTCTTACAAATTTTCATATTAAAGTTATGATCTTTTTCGCATAATTATGGGGATTAATGCTCTTATTATTAAACCCATAATTATTTTATGGGATTAATACTACAAACTTTTTTTATTTAAATCTAGAGATAAAACAAAGATTTTTTAAATTATGTCTACCAGTTTGAAGTTCAGGAGGGTGAAGGTAAAAAAGAAATCAACATCTCCAGCACGAAAAAGCTATTTAAATAAAAATCATTAAATAAATTCATTATCATTCGACTAAAATCCAATGCATCTTGATACCACGGATTCAGTGAACGACATTCCACTTTCTCAGCAGCGTTTTGAAAAACTCAAGCATCAGGCTGAAAACCATCTTTTAGAAAATTGATGGAATCGAAATTTAATAAAATTTCTCTCCTCTATTCATTCATGCTAAAAGTTTTGTTAAAAAGGAATCAACTCTCTGTTTAGTAAATTTTCAAGAGAACTTCAAAAAGAAAATAATTCTCATTTGTTTTTAAAAAGTTCACGTTTTATCCTTATTTAGCTTTTATAATTGCTGCAATTTTCCTCATTTATCAGCTCACTATGCCAAAAATAAAACCGTCTAAAATAGTTGTCGCCATAGTCAGTATTCTTGTTATTGCGGTCACCGCCTGGTTCTTTTTAAAACCAAAAGAACAAGCGCCGCAATACATTAGTAGTGAAGTCACGCGTGGTGATATTGAAGACTCTGTACTTGCAACCGGTGTACTTGAAGCCACCAAAATGGTCAGCGTCGGGGCGCAGGTTTCAGGTCAGGTGAAAAAAATGTATGTGCAATTGGGTGACCAGGTCAAACAAGGTCAATTAATTGCGCAAATTGATTCGATTCGTCAGGAAAATGACCTGAAAACGGCTGAAGCAAGCATTAAAAACCAGCAGGCTCAACTGGCAGTCAAACAGGCAAACTTGGCGAAAGTTCAAGCTGAATATCAACGCCAGCAAGCCATGTATGCGCAAGATGCAACTTCTCGTGCAGAACTTGAGGCTGCATTGGCCAGCTATAAAACTGCCCAAGCGGAAATTTTGGCCATTAATGCCCAGATTGAACAGTCACGCTTAACCCTGGCAACAGCGAAAGAAGACTTGGGCTACACCCGGATTGTTGCACCTATGGATGGCACCATCGTGGCAATTGTGACTGAAGAAGGTCAAACCGTTAACGCCAATCAAAGTGCACCGACCATTGTCAAACTGGCCAAGCTCGACAACATGACCATTAAAGCTGAAATTTCAGAAGCTGACGTGATGAAAGTTGAAGAAGGTCAAACCGTGTATTTCACCACCTTGGGTAATAGTGACAAAAAACATTATGCCAAACTACGCCAGGTAGAACCGGCACCGAACTCCATCAATACAGAAAGCAATAACTCATCCACTTCATCTTCAAGTACGGCGGTATATTACAACGCCCTGTTTGATGTCCCCAATGAAGATGGCAAACTGCGTATTGATATGACTGCGCAGGTGTATATTGTGCTGGCTGAAGCAAAAAATGTATTGACTGTACCTGCAGCAGCCTTGCAAAGTTCAAACCGTCCGCAAGGCAAACGTGCTGATCGTAATGCAGACCAGGCAAAACAACAAAATCCGCCTGATCATGATCAGGCGCAAACTGAACGTCCAAAACGCTTGCAACTGTCTGCCGAAGAAAAAGCACTGATTGAACAAGGCAAAGCTTCTATGTCGATGGTTCGCGTAATTCAGGCAGATGGTACAGCCAAACCGCAACCTGTCCTGGTCGGCTTGAACAATCGTGTCACTGCTCAAGTGATTAAGGGCTTAAAACAGGGTGACAAGGTGGTAATTGCCGATGCTTCGG
Source organism: Acinetobacter uliginosus (assembly GCF_044130295.1). Taxonomy (NCBI): domain Bacteria; kingdom Pseudomonadati; phylum Pseudomonadota; class Gammaproteobacteria; order Moraxellales; family Moraxellaceae; genus Acinetobacter; species Acinetobacter uliginosus. Next base: position 76,119 of record NZ_JBIQOC010000009.1, read on the forward strand.
ATACCTCAAATGATGCTGCCAAACGCAGTAACCGTGTAGGTGGTGGTGCCGGTCCAGTGAGAATGTAATCATGAGCCAAGATCAACAGCCTTTGCTCAAGGTCAAAGATCTGACCCGTGAATTCCCCGCCGGGGAAAGCACCATTCAGATTTTAAAGGGCATTAATCTGGAGATTTACCCGGGAGAACTGGTCGCCATTGTCGGGCAGTCCGGTTCGGGAAAATCCACCCTGATGAATATTTTGGGATGTCTGGATCAGCCAAGCTCAGGAAGCTATCAGGTCAAAGGGCGTGAAACACGTCAATTGGAAGCGGATGAACTGGCTCAACTGCGCCGTGAATATTTCGGCTTTATTTTCCAGCGCTATCACCTGTTGGGCGATTTAAGCGCGGCAGGTAATGTTGAAGTTCCGGCCATTTATGCAGGTGTCGATGCTTCCGCCCGTCAACAGCGCTCGACCCAGCTGCTCTCGGACCTAGGTTTGGCCGAAAAGACCCAGAACCGTCCCAGCCAGCTTTCCGGTGGCCAGCAGCAGCGTGTATCGATTGCCCGTGCATTGATGAACGGCGGCGACGTGATTCTGGCCGATGAACCGACCGGTGCACTGGATAAAAACAGCGGCATTGAAGTGATGCGTATCTTGCGCGAGCTGAATGCCAAAGGTCATACCATCATCCTGGTTACCCACGATCATAACGTTGCCAAAAATGCCTCGCGTATTATTGAAATTAGTGACGGCAACATTATTTCAGATAAACCGAATGTGCCTGAAGTTGCCGCAGATGGAGTTTTAGAAAAACAGATCTTAGAACAAACCGCACAGAAAAAAACGCCTTCCTGGCGCTCTGCTGCGGACCGGCTAGGCGAAGCATTCCGTATGGCCCTACTGGCCATGAATGCACACCGCATGCGGACCTTCCTGACCATGCTCGGGATTATTATCGGGATTGCCTCGGTGGTGTCTGTAGTGGCTTTAGGTAACGGTTCACAGAAACAGATTCTGGAAAATATCAGCAGCCTCGGCACCAACACTATTACCGTCTATCAAGGCCGTGGCTTTGGCGACAATTCCAAAACAGCCCAGGTCAAAACACTGGTTCCTGCCGATGCGGATGCCCTGGCTGAACAGCCCTATGTCGATGGAGTCAGTCCATCGGTCACCAGCAACATCACCGCCCGTTTTAAGGATACCGAAGCTTCCGCCACCGTGAATGGGGTCAGTGAAGACTTCTTCTATGTTCGAGGGATGAACTTTGCTTCAGGACAGCCTTTTGACAAAGAAGGCGTGACTGAACGTGCCCAGGACGTGGTGATTGATGACAATACCAAAAAGACATTTTTTAGTGATGGTACCAACCCTGTCGGTCAGGTCATTCTGTTGGGCAGTGTTCCCAGTCGTATCATTGGCGTAGTTGAAGCACAAAAATCAATGATGGGAAATTCAGACAGCCTGAATGTTTACTTGCCCTACTCTACGGTGATGAGCCGCATGTTAGGCCAGGCGAATGTACGCAGCATCATTGTCCGGGTCAAAGACGAATACCCAAGTGCGGCAGCTGAAAATGCCATTTTAAATTTATTGGTACAACGCCACGGCACACAAGATGTGTTTACCCAGAATGCAGACAGTATTCGTGAAACCATTCAGCAAACCACGCAAACCATGACCCTGTTAGTCTCTGCGATTGCGGTGATTTCCCTGATTGTCGGCGGGATTGGGGTGATGAACATCATGCTGGTCTCTGTGACTGAACGTACTCAGGAAATTGGCGTGCGTATGGCCGTCGGTGCCCGGCAAAGTGACATCTTGCAGCAGTTCCTGATTGAGGCTGTACTGGTCTGTATTTTAGGCGGGATCTTGGGGGTGCTTTTATCTTTAGGCATTGGACAGCTGATTAGCCAGTTTGCCAGCGGTACCTTCCAGATGGCCTATTCCACCACCTCCATTGTGGCGGCCTTCGTCTGTTCCAGCATGATCGGGATTATCTTCGGCTTTATCCCTGCCCGCAATGCAGCACAGCTCAATCCTGTCGATGCACTTTCTCGCGAATAAGGATAAATAGAATGCAAATGAATTTTACCAAGCTTATTGCTAGCCTTATTTTAACTGGCTCTCTGGTCGGTTGTGCAGCGGTGGTAAAAACACCGTATGAACAGCCTGCCGTGAATATTCCAAGCAGTTTCCAGAATAGCAAAGCCATGAGCCAGCAGGTGCATGCCGATGTCTATGCCGATCAATGGTGGACTTTGTTTGGCGATGCGCAGCTGAACCAGCTGGTCAATCAGGTTTTAGCCAGCAATACCGATCTGGCGGTTGCCGGCATTAATTTGCAGCAGGCACGTTTACAGGCCGGCTTGGCGAAAAACCAGCAAGGCCCTCGGGTCAGCTCCAGTGTTTCAGCTGGACATACGGTTGACCTCAATTCAGGTGATGATGCTTCACGTGGCCTGTCTTTAAGTGGCGGCGTGAGTTATGAACTGGACTTATTCGGAAAGCTGGCGCGTCAAACTGAAGCCAGCAGATGGGAAGCTTTAGCGACTGAACAGGATTTGCAAGCTACTGCGCAAAGCCTGATTGCCACTACGGCAAATTTATATTGGCAGTTGGGTTACTTAAATGAACGCTATCAAATTGCCAGTCAAAACCTGGCCAGCACACAAAAAATCTTTGAGCTGGTGCGCAGCCAATATCGTGCCGGCGCGGTTTCCGGTCTGGACTTAACCTCAGCGGAACAATCGGTGCAAAGCCAAAAAGCGACCTTAAGTCAGATTGAACAGCAGAAAGTCGAAACCCGAACAGCATTAGCAGCGTTGATGCATCAACCTATACAGCAGCTCAATATTGCCGAACCGCAACGTTTACCGCGTATTGCCCTACCGGCTATTTCTGCAGGTTTGCCAGCAGAGCTGTTGTCACGTCGTCCGGATTTACAAGCCAGTGAACTGCGTTTACGCAAGGCACTTGCCACTAAAGATGCCACCAAAGCCAGTTATTATCCTTCCATTAACCTGACCGGAAACCTGGGCTCTTCCAGCACATCTTTAACCAGTCTCTTGCAAAATCCGGTATTAACTTTGGGTGCCAATCTCAGCCTGCCTTTCCTGCAATATAACGACATGAAAAAAGATCTGGCGATCAGTAACCTAGATTATGAAAAAGCGATTATCCAGTACCGTCAAAACCTGTATCAGGCCTTTGCAGATGTGGAAAATGCCCTGTCTGCCCGTACAGAATTAAACAAACAGGTGGCTCTGCAAGAGCGCAATGTACAGCTTGCAGAGAAAACCGAGCGTCTAACTGAAGTACGTTACCGCAATGGTGCCATTGCCTTGAAAAACCTGCTCGATGCGCAGGAAACCACACGTAATGCCCGTTTGTCTTTGGTTCAAACCAAACAGAGCCAATACAATGCCTATGTCACCTTGATGCAGGCTTTAGGCGGCAGTCCAGTCAAACCGTTGCCTTAAGTTAAAAGTGAAATAAAAAAGATGCCATTTGGCCATCTTTTTTATTTCAGAAAAATTTCTGAGAAAATGTTCTGTTTGGCTATTTTTAACTTTTTAAAATTAAAAACTCGGGCGGTAATATTTATAGGTCAGGCCTTTTTCATTATAAACATCATAACTTCTTTGCTTAAAGTCAGATACCCATTGCTTGCCGTTAAATCCTGCAATATGTCCATACACATGCTTGCCGGTTCGATCAATAATATAAATATCACCTTCTTTCGGGGCATCGAACTTAGGATTAATTTCTCGATAACCAATTTTCATCAAGGTATTTCCCCAGTCTGCCGCAGCGACGGGATGACTTTGAAATCTTGCACCCGCCGACTCCAAAGCAAGTCTGATACTTTTGGCACATTTTTGTGAACTGCTGGTTGAAGAAACGGACTGCAAGAAATCGGTGAATTTACTGATATCAATTCGCTGGCCATTCTTTGCAAGCACATTCTTTTTAGCTATGGCCTGCCCAGTCTGAAATTCTGAAGATTTTTTCGAATTTTTACCCGATTGGGAACGAATTATGATGTTTGCCTGAACAGGAGCATGAACTGCACTCATGTTTACATTATGATCATAAACCATTCTTTACCAAACACTCCTAAGCCTGAAACTACCGGCTTTTCACTCATTTCGACGGCAAGATGGTAACCCCTAAAATGTGATTTTTCATATAACAAATGTAATTAAATATAAATAAATTACCGATAAGTGAGTTAACTGACTATTTTTTGTAGTTTTTTATCATCCAATACTGCTGATAAATTTATTTTATCCTCACTCCATCCACATTGCGCTGTCATTGAAATCCGGATTTTCAATTGATAAATTGCTGGGATTGAACAGAATAAATACACAATCTGGCATTTAGCAGATCGTGTATTGCTTTCTCCACACATGCTTTACTTCATTTAAGTGATGAACCCATGTTTTTATTCTTTGCCATCGGCAGACCTATCAGATTTTTTATCAAGCCCGGGAAAAATACATTCAATAAAATGTAATCCATTTTCCTTCCCCCTATAACTTTTAATTAAACACCGTCAAGATTAGGCCCTAGTATTTATACCACTTTGCAAACACCAACAAAAAACATATAAATCATTTATTTATAAAAATTATCACCATATTTTAAACTTGCTTTCTCCCTCAATGGATACAGTTTCCTCCCCGGTAAAAAAAGGCTAATATGTGCCACAAGAAATTCACAATATTATGAGAGAGACATGCGTCAATATTTAGACCTTTTACAACATATCCTGGACAACGGTGGCGATAAAGGCGACCGCACGGGCACAGGTACACGTTCAGTATTCGGTCACCAAATGCGCTTTGATCTTTCTCAAGGTTTTCCTTTATTGACCACCAAAAAAGTGCATTTTCGTTCCATCGTGATTGAACTGTTGTGGTTTCTCAAAGGCGATACCAACGTTAAATATCTGCAAGACAACAAAGTTACGATTTGGGATGAATGGGCTACTGCAGAACAAACGGCGCGTTTTGGCCGTCCTGAAGGTGAATTGGGGCCGGTTTATGGTCATCAGTGGCGTAATTTTGGCGCAAGCAAAAAAGAAAATGGTTTATATGAACAGGATGGTTTTGACCAGATCACATGGCTGATCAACGAAATTAAAACCAATCCCAATTCACGCCGTTTAATTGTGTCAGGCTGGAATCCGAAAGAAGCGGGAACGGTTGCCCTGCCACCTTGCCATACCCTGTTCCAGTTTTTTGTACAAGATGGCAAACTATCCTGCCAGCTTTATCAACGTAGTGCCGACGTGTTTCTAGGCGTTCCATTTAATATCGCTAGCTATGCCCTGCTCACGCACATGATTGCGCAAGTTTGCGGTTTAGGTGTAGGCGACTTTGTCTGGACTGGTGGCGACACGCACTTATATGTGAACCATTTTGAACAGGCTCAATTACAACTTAGCCGTGAACCTTTGCCGCTTTGCCAATTGAAACTGAATCCAGAAATTAAAGATATCTTCGCGTTTAAATTTGAAGATATTGAAATTGTCGGCTATGAATCGCATCCCGGCATTAAAGCGCCAGTAGCGGTTTAATTTTTTCTCATTCATCATTCCACTTAAATTCCTAATCCCCCTAATTCCCCCTTTAAAAAAAAGGGGGAATTGAATAAAAAAATCCGGGAATATAATCAGATAAGGCGAACTTTATGACCTTCCAAAATTTAGAAGTTGTGCATGTTGTGGCCATGGATCAACAGCGCTGCATTGGCAAAAATAATGACCTGCCTTGGCACATTTCAGCTGACCTCAAACACTTTAAGGAAATCACCCAAGGCGGTGTGGTGGTCATGGGACGCAAGACCTTGGAGTCTATGGGCCGCACTTTGCCAAAACGGGTCAACTGGGTCATTACCCGTGACACCGACTGGTCATTTGAAGGCACCAAAGTAGCCTACTCTATTGAAGACGCCTTGGCTCAAGCCGTTGCCGATGTTAAAGCATCAGAAAAACCTGAATCAATCTTTGTGATTGGCGGCGGTGAAATCTTTAAACAGACCATGAACATTGCCGACCGTTTAGAGCTGACCCATGTTGAACTAGACGTTCAAGGCGATGCCTACTATCCGGAAATTCCAGCTGAATTTAAAAAGGTCGTCTCAGAACAACATATTGATGACAAAACTGGAATTGCTTTTGAGTTCGCAACGTACCGAAAATAAAGGCAATAATTATAGATAACAGTCAAATATGCATAATACTGGAACAAGAAAATTCCTTCTTGCCTTGGGCATGGTGCTACTCCACACTGCGTTCGGTCTGTTCGTTATTATGTCCTCTATTTGGCTGTGTCTGGCCTTATGGTTTCAGCAACCCTTTGGCGGCTTAGTCACACGATTACTGATCGGCATCTGGATCGCTTTTGCCTTAAGCATACTCGGCCTTTATATCACCCAATATGTTTTGAACCGTCAGACTGATGTGCTGATCTATGTTCTGTTCTTTCTTGTCGGCTTATTCTGGTATTTTGGTCTGCAAGCCAGACAGGATCGTGAATGGAATCCGGAAGTTGCCCAAATACTATCTTATGAGCAACAGGGCAATCTGGTTACACTGCACAATGTACGCAATTTTAACTGGCATGCGGATGGCAGTTATGATGAACGTTGGGAAACCCGGCAGTTTGATTTAAACCAGATTAGCGGTGTAAATATTATTACATCGTACTGGATGGGACCACGCATTGCTCATACACTGGTTAGTTTCGATTTTACCAACAGCCCGCCACTGACCTTTTCAATTGAAATTCGTAAACAGAAAAATGAAGAATTTTCCACGTATGGCGGTTTTTTCAGAAAATATGAACTCAGCCTGATTGCAGCCGATGAAAAGGATCTGATTTATACCCGCAGCAATATTCGTGGCGAACAGGTCTATTTTTTTCCAATTAATATGCCAAAAAGTGAAATACGTGCCCTGTTTGAAGAATATCTGCATAAAGCCAATGAATTAAAACATCAGCCAAAATGGTATAACAGCCTAACCAGTAACTGCACCACGCTGGTATTTGACATGGTACAGGCAATATCCAAAAGACCTTTCCCAACAGATTACCGCCTGCTGGCTTCAGGATATTTACCTAATTACCTCTATGACTTGAATGCCATTTCCCATGACTTAAGCATGAAACAGTGGTATAAGATTGCCTACATTAACCCGCGCGTCAGCCAGTTAAAGAATATCTCCAGCACACAATATTCACGCCTGATTCGTAAGGGCATCCCCGCAGCTATAACAGACGAATCAGCTGAATTTTAAAATTAAAAATATAGGACTTACGCAGTATTATTTATAGATTCTCTGTGGTAGCAGATGATTTTTATCGAGAATAAAGTCATCAATGAAGTTTTTGATCATTGGTCTAAATAATT